>JAOZLU010000133.1:7150-13514 GCA_029934695.1 Desulfobacterales bacterium
CCTGCTCGCTTGGGATTGCCAAATCCCAAGCATTTCCGCCGGATTTAGCAATCCGGCGGGAGCGGGATCAGGGAGATTTCCGGTGCCTGTTCAGTTTCCAATCTTTGATAACAATTTGATTTTTTCAGTTAATTTCGGATACAAATCCAAGGCTGCATCTATTTGCTCAATATCAAAACAACTCACATGAGTAATTAAATCATTGCCGAATTTTACGAGAATTTCCAACGAATATTTTTGGCCGAACGCTTTTATCAGTTCACCAAAATGTTCAATATCATCAAAAGCTCCTTTTTCACGGGCAATCCGCCACAACTCTGCAAGTTCATTTTCGAGCTGCTCAATAATTTCAGGAAGTTTTTCCAAAGTTCCCGGTGATATTTTTTCAGACTCTTCCTCAGTTTTGGGTTCTTCGCACCCCCCTTTCCCCTTTTGAGAATATGGTATAAAACGTGACAGTTCTCCAAATAAATCCGACTTCTGAACCGGCTTTTTCAGGTACCCGTCAAATCCGCTCTGCATGATCTTTTCTTTATCTTCTTTCATCGCCAAAGCTGTTAACGCAACAACGGGAATATGCTTTGTTTCCTCATTTCCTTTAATCTGCCGAGTTGCTTCATATCCGTCCATAACCGGCATCTGAATGTCCATAAAGATAATATCAGGCTTGTGTTGTTCGGCAAACAGCACGGCTTTTTCTCCGTTTTCAGCTTCGATGACATGAATATTCGTATCCCGGAAAATCGCTTTCATCAGAAAGCGATTCATTGCAATATCATCTGCTGATAAAAGTGTTGCTTCTTCAAATACAATATTCTCAGGGTCAAAAAGCTTATCGTATGATTCGGATTTGCCATCTGCTGCCTGGGCAACAGAAACATCATAAAATATGATCTCAAAACAGCTCCCTTTGTTTAACTCACTCCTGACCGAGATTTTTCCGTTCATCATTTCAACCAACCGCTTTGTAATTGTCAGTCCCAGGCCGGTTCCCCCGTATTTTTTGGTGTTCTGGCTGTCCTGCTGTTTAAACGCTTCAAATATCTTTTTCTGTGACTCCGGAGGAATTCCGATACCGGTATCTTCCACGACAATGAGCAAATCAGATTTTCCATCATCTCTGGAACGTGTTTCAGCAGAAAGCTTTATCTCACCCTTTTCCGTAAACTTTATGGCGTTGCCAATCAGATTTAAAAGAATTTGCCTCAGCCGTGCCTCATCTGAAATCAGATTTTCGAGAATTTTTTCGGAAACCCGGGCAATAAAAACGAGCTTTTTCCGAGATATTTCCATAGAAAATATTGCCCTGATTTCGTTGAAAACATCTTTGAGATTGACGGATTCCTGCTGAATTTCCATTTTTCCCGCTTCGATCTTGGAGAGATCCAGAATATCGTCAATTAAAGTTAATAAGCTTCGGCCACCGACTTTGATGGATTCGAGATACGTTTTTTGTGTTTCATCGGTGATAAGCGCAGATAGCAGATCCGTAAAACCCAGTACCGTATTCATGGGTGTTCTGATCTCATGGCTCATATTAGCCAGAAATTCACTTTTGGCGCGGTTGGCCGCTTCGGCCGCTATTTTTGCTTTTTGCAAATGTATATTTTGCTCCTCAACCGCCTTCTTCAGCTTATGAAGGTGCAGATGAACTGTGATTCTTGCCAGAGCCTCCTGCTGCTGAAAAGGCTTGCTGATATAATCAACGCCGCCGACTTCAAACCCCCTGAGCTTGTCAACGGTTTCGGAGAGCGAACTCACAAAAAGCACAGGGATATCTTTTGTCTCTTCATTTTCTTTCAGTCGCATACAGGTTTCAAATCCGTCAATGCCAGGCATGAGGATGTCCAGAAGGATGATGTCCGGCATGTTTTCTCTGACCAGTTCAAGCGCGTCCTCTCCGCTCTGAGCCACCAGAACGGTAAAGTCAAGCTTGGTTAAATACTCAAAAAGCGTTCCCAGGTTCGCTGGGTTGTCATCAACAACTAAAATGGTTGCGCCCCGTATATCTCCGATATTCATTCTTCATCTCCGACATATTTTCCAAGAATATTACGAATTTGTTTGACCTGAAATGACCTGGCCAATTTACGAATTTCTTCTGTAAAGGGAGCATATCGCTTATCTGACTGTTCAATGACATCCAGTTGCTTACGAATTTTCATGATGTCGCCCCCGCGGGCAAAATCGTAAAGTGTCGTAATCTCCGACAGTGGCGGTAAGAGAGATTCGTCTTCCTTTCGCTCTTCATCCGGCATCCCAGATGCCTCACTGTCTTTGTATTCCCATTCCAATCCCAGGTGTGTTTCCAATTTTTCAAAAATCTCATGCAGTTGTACAGGTTTTGCAATAAAATCATCAAAACCGTTTTCTGAGATGATTTCCTGGGGAGAACGCAGGGTGCTTGCCGAAACAGCAATCACCTTGATATGCTTGAGCGTTGGTGAATTCCGGATCTGACGGGTTGCCTCAAACCCGTCTGTTCCCGGCATTACCAGATCCATAAGAATCAGATCAGGCTCAGATTCCAAAGCTTTGCACACGCCCTCATGCCCGTCAGTTGCTTCGAGAATTTCAAATCCCAGAGATGAAAGCAGTTTGGTCAGAACTGCCCGGTTCTCCCACCTGTCATCCGTCACCAGGATTTTTCGCATTTTCCCCTTGTAGCCGACGATATGCAGTTTGTCCGACGGCTTCGAGTCTGCCCATTCGGATGTTTCCGGCAATTCCAGATCGAACCGGAACACGCTCCCCTTTCCCGCAGTGCTTTTTACATATATATCGCCGCCCATCAGTCGGACAAGTTTGCGGCTGATGGTCAGTCCCAGGCCAGTGCCTTCGATGGAGCGGGAGTGGTCGCCCACCTGTTTGAACGGCGAAAAAATATCTTTCAGCTGATCCTCGGAAATTCCGACTCCCGTGTCTTCCACCTGAAAACGGATTTTAACGGTTGTCAGAGATGTGCCGTCTGCTGTCCCGTTTTCAGAAGACTCCCGGCCATTGTCCGCCCCTGATGAGTGATGGCTGACAACGGGTACCTGGCAACGGGTGACTGTGAAGATAACCCCTCCTTCCTGAGTGAATTTGACCGCGTTGCTCATAAGATTGAGCAGAATCTGGCCCAGTCGTTTTTCATCAGCAAGAACAGCGCTGGGGAGGTCAGGGGCAATTCCAGAGTGAAACGAGATATTTTTTTGCCGGGCCTGAATTTGAATAATTCTCACTATATCGTTCAGAAATTCGGGCAGGCGAAAACCGGATGCATTAATTTCCATTTTTCTCGCTTCGATTTTGGAAAGGTCCAGGACTTCATTGATCAAATTCAGGAGATGCTTCCCGCTGCGTTCGATAATATCAAGTCCGACTTGTTGGGATTCGGTCAGGCCCTCATCTCTTTTGAGAATCTGGGCATACCCCAGAACGCCGTTGAGCGGGGTGCGGAGTTCATGACTCATATTGGCGAGGAATTCGCTTTTGGCACTGTTGGCAACGTCCGCAGCTTCTTTGGCTTTTTTTATGTCTTCCCTGGCAATCTCCAACTTCCTGTATTTTCGGGAATTCGCAATGGCAAGCCCGGAGACTTTTCCAATGGTATGCGCTATGTTCAGATAATGTTGCTTATGTTCCGGAAATGCAAAGTTTTCCACTTTGAGAATTCCCACAGTTCTGTCCAGGTAACTGATCCCCAGGTAGAAACCGTTCTGGGTATCTGTCCATGAGTAATCTGCCTGAAGATTCATCATCTTTCGGATTTCCTGTTTTGGATCTGCTGAATCAGACCCGGAAAACTGCATTTTGCCTGCTTCCCCTCCGATAACAGGCAGATAGAGCATTTGGGAAGGCGCGCAGAGAAGCATGAACAGTTCGATAATTCCCCTGATAACATCTTCCTCAGCCTTGATTGCGGAAATTCTGTTCAGCAAGCTGTACATCATCTCGTAATCTGCCAGTTTTTTGTTTGAAACGGACAGGACCGTCGCCGATTTTTTTATTTCTTTTTTCAGCCTCCATGTCTGAACGATGTTTGTCAGGGCCAGACGAAAAAAATCTGTTCCTATCATAAGAATCCTGTGTGGAAGTTTCAGGAAATTTGCCATGTCACGAAGATTGTCCGCGGCATTGGGATCAACGCAGGTATCCAGCAGAACCAGTTGATTTGCAAATTCGGCGAAGAACTTCTGTGCGGTTTCCCTGTCAAATCCCCATTTTTCTATCTGAAATCTCCATCGGGACAGACACCCGGGCGTAGTCAGGTAACTGCCTTCCTGAATCAGACCGTCAACAATTGCTTTATTTGTGAACGAATATAAACAATTGTCGTTTGTTTTGAAAGAAACTGTCTTGATTTGTTCAAGAGATTTTTTAGCTGATCTGACACATTGGCTTCCGAGAATCCAAATTTTGTCGCATTCAGATGTAAGGGTCACCTCAATTTTCTCAATCTCGTCCGGATGTAAGGGCGGAGCACCGCAGTCTGAAGGGAAAACAGCATACTCTGTATCTTCAAACATGTATGAATGCAACACTTCTTTTATCTCAGCTTCATAATTTTGGCATACGAAAAAACAAAGTTTATTTTTCATAGTCTTCAATCCAGTCCAGGGGATAACGGCCCCATTTGTGGACAGCCTCGGAGATGGCAAGGAGAATCTTTTCCGGAACCTGAAAAGGAATTTCACCATGATTGTCCGAAAGGATGTAGCCGCCGCCCTTTGCTGCTTTTGCGATGGATTCTTTTACAATATTTTCAGCGTATTCCGAAGTCCATCGGGCCATTTCTATGCCGTTCAGATTGCCCAGTATGCTGACCTTTCCTTTGCAGATTCCTTTTATACTGGCAAGACTTTCCATGCAGCTGACACCGATTGCAGCCGTTCCTGTTTTTATGAGATCATCCACTATGGGAAGACATCGTCCGGATGCCAGATGCGTCGCAGTTGGCCCGTTAATTCGTGCGAGGGTTCTTTTGGCAATCTCAAATCCGAATCCCGCACTGATATACATATATCTTGGGATCAGAGTTGTTGATGAAACAGGGTCAAAATAGCAGATTGCGGTCGCACCGGCTTCCAACTGGGCGTTTGCCCACTGAACGCAGAATTCCTCATTGATTTTCATCAAACGCTCAAACAAATGGGGGTGATCGTACATGAGTTCGATGTATTTGTCAAACCCCATCTGCATCACCGGTAATGAAAAAGGCGACATGACGACACCGATAATCGGAACCTTATCCTGAACTTTATCTTTGAGCATTCTGATTGCTTTCAGCATTTTGCTTAGGCAGGGAGACAGTCTGACGCTCGGAACTTCCAGGGTCCTGATTTTCTGACTATCACTAAGGAACGGTGCTCCGGAATTCGGCGGCCCGTCATCCCTGTAAATCACTTCTGCACCCCAGGCTTCGACTTCCAGAGATGCATAGAAAAAGGGGGAAACACAGTCATTGCGATATTTTTTCAGCAGGCGGAGTTGCCCTTCAACAACATTTTCCGCTTTGGAAAAATAGGTTTTGACAGAAAGTCCCAATTCTTTTGCTCCATGCATGGTCGTCAGCAAAAATAAGGGGACGCGATCCGGTTCTTTGTGATTCAGAGTGGTCAGAACTCTTTCCAATGAAGTCATACTCGTTTTTTTCATGATATTTCCTCCATCATTTTTCGGGTCAGCCTGACTGCATCAGCTGCTGTGCGTCCCATTGCATCTGCGCCGACATTCTTCCAGAGCATATCATCGAACCGGAAAGGCGCTCCCCCGACAATAATTTTAACATCCAGTCCCAAATTCTCCAGTTTTTCCCTGACATCTCTGATGTGCAGGGCAGACGGAAACATCAGGGTTGAAATCAGAAGAATTTTGATATTATCCTTTTGGATCTTTTCCACAAGCTTATCCACCTGTATTCCGGCACCATAGTCTGAGATGGTGAATCCGCCTGCTCTCAGAATTGAGAGAACAATCCGCTTTCCCAGAACATGATAATCCTCGAAGGTGACGATTGCCATTGGCGGAAAATTTTCTTGGGATAAATCTTTCTGAGGGAGAAGCGTACTCAGGAGTTCCTCACAGATAATTCCGCTCATATATACTTGGGAAAGGGCAGCATCCCCATTTTTCCATTTTTCACCGATCCTTTCCAATGCCGGCGTTATGATTTTGTCCGGAACATCGGTTTCCTCAAAATCTTTGCCTGATTCAACCAGCGTATCCCGGGCGGCCAGACGATCAACCGACAATAACGCATATTCAAATTTTTTGATAATTTCCTCAATATTTGCCATAACGATCTTTCCTTTCTGTGGTTTTCAACACATATTGTCACAGGAGTGCAAAAATGAAGCGAAGCGTAATTTTTGCATTTATG
>JAOZLU010000705.1 GCA_029934695.1 Desulfobacterales bacterium
AACATCAAACATCAAACATCAAACATCAACCTAATGCGCCTCTGCCCAGTTCTTCCCATATTCCACATTCACCTTGAGCGGCACTGCAAGGTCCCATACCCCTTCCATAATTTCTTTCACAAGATTTTTCACCGTGTCAATTTCATCCGGCGGCGTCTCAAAAATCAGCTCATCATGAACGGAAAGCAGCATTGCAGATATGAGTCCTCTTTTCTCAAACGCGGCATCTATCTTAATCATTGCCACTTTGATGAGGTCCGCGGCGGTTCCCTGGATCGGGGTGTTGATTGCAGCGCGTTCGGCAAATTTTCGGATATTGCTGTTGGAACTGTTTATGTCCGGCAGAAGACGGATGCGCCCCAGAAGAGTGCTTGTCTGTTTTGTTTCCCTTGCAGTCTCAATGGTCTGATCTGTAAATGCCCTGACACCTTTGTATCTTGCAAAATAGTTGTTGATATAGGTTTGTGCCATTTTCCGGCTGATGCTGATCTCTTTGGAAAGACCATACGCGCTCATGCCGTAAATAATGCCGAAGTTTATGGCCTTGGCCTGATGCCTGAGTTCGGGTGTGATAAAAGAGGGAAAGACCTGAAACACCTCGGCCGCTGTGCGGGTGTGGATATCCTCATCTTCCATGAAGGACTGTATCAGTATTTCATCCTTTGAATAATGCGCCAGAATGCGGAGTTCTATCTGAGAATAATCAGCTGAGACAAGAAGCCATCCTTCCCGGGGGACAAACGCGCTTCTTATGGCCCTTCCCTCCTCATCACGGATGGGAATATTCTGAAGATTCGGATCAGAACTGCTGAGACGGCCTGTCACGGTGACGGTCTGATTATAAGAGGTGTGGATGCGCCTGGTTTCCGTGCTGACAAGTCTGAGCAGGGCGTCTGTGTAGGTGGATTTCAGCTTTGCCAGGGTCCGATGTCTTAACACAAGGGCAGGCAGCTCGTGCCGGAGGGCAAGTTCTGTCAGCACCTCAGCATCGGTGGAATACCCGGTCTTTTTTTTGGTCTTTTTCTTTGTCGGCAGCTTCAGCTTTTCAAAAAGAATCTGTCCCAGTTGCTGAGAGGAATTGATATTGAATTTTTCTCCTGCAAAAGAATAAATATCGCTTTCAAGTCTCTCCAGTTGGTGTTCAAAGGATTTTGAAAGATCACGGAGCCGCTCCTTGTCCACGCATATCCCCCGCATTTCCATTTTCATCAGAACAGGAACAAGGGGCATTTCCACTTTTTCCAAAAGTTCCGTAAGCCCGAGCGATTCCAGTTCAGGTTTCAGAACATTATAGGCCATAAGGGTCATATCCGCATCTTCGCACGCGTACGGAACCGCTTTTTCAATAGGAACTTTACTGAAGAGCGAGGTCTTTTTGCCAGCGACTTCCTGATAGGTGATCTTCCGGTGATCCAGAAAATCCAGAGCAATCTGGTCCAGATTGTGCGCCCGTCTTGAAGGATTTAAAAGGTAGGACGCGACCATGGTGTCAAAGACAACTCCGGTAAGAGCAATACAGTGGCGTTCAAGCACCATCCAGTCATATTTGATATTCTGGCCGATCTTTCTGATGGCCGGATTTTCAAGCACTGGTTTCAGCAATTTCAGAACATCTGCAAGTGCAAGCTGATCCGACACTCCGAGATAATCATGCGCGCAGGGAATATAAAACGCCTCGTCAGGCACTACTGAAAATGAAAACCCCACCAGTTGCGCCTCCATGGGATCCTGAGATGTGGTTTCCGTGTCCAGGGCAAACTCTTCTGAAGATTCAAGACGCTGAATCAGTTCGGAAAGGGCGTTCATATCGTTAATCAGATTGTAGCTCTTTTTGGAAAGATCGGACGGCACCGGAAAAGCTTTTTGCAACTGGGTGAATTCCAGTTCTTTAAATAGTCCGGCCAGTTTCCCTGTGTCCGGGGATTTCACCTTAAAGTCTTCCAATTTGAATTCAAGGGGGACAGCCGTGTCAATGGTGACCAGTTTCCGGCTTAAAAATGCCTGATCCTTGTATTTGACAAGATTTTCATGCTGCTTTTTCTTTGTAATCTTATCCACCTGTCCATACAACTGCTCCATGGTTCCAAAATTCTGAATCAGAGACAACGCTGTTTTCGGACCGATACCGGGGACTCCGGGAATATTGTCCGATGTGTCGCCTGAAAGACCCATGACGTCAATCATCTGATGCGGTTGGACGCCGAATCTTTCCTTTATGGCGGTCATATCTGTGGTCTTTTCCTTCATGGGGTCCCAGACAATGGCCTTGTCCGTCACCAATTGGAAAAAATCTTTGTCGCCTGTCACCATGACCGGAGAAAATCCCGCGGCTTCTGTTCTGCGGGCAATGGTGCCGATCAGATCATCTGCCTCGTATCCCGGCATTTCAATGACCGGTATGTTGAATCCTTTTGTGATATCCTTTATATACGGGATTTGAACGGACATGTCTTCCGGCATAGGGGGACGGTTGGCCTTATATTCCTTATACATTTCATGCCGGAACGTCGGCCTTTTTGAATCAAAAAGCATGACCACATATTCAGGCTTTTTATCTTCCACAAGTTTCAGGAGCATCCGCGTAAAGCCGAAAACTGCATTGGTGGGAAGTCCTTTTGAGTTGGAAAGCCCGCGGATGGCGTGATAGGCGCGGTAAATATAAGCGGTTCCGTCAATAAGATATAATGTTTTTTTCATAATTTAAGTTTAGGGTGAATTGTGAATTATGAATGGTGAATGGGTGCATCATTAATTCACCATTCACAATTCATAATTCACAAACCGAGTTCCTGTGCTATTCCCGACATGGCCTCAAGGCTGATGCTTGCAAAATCGTTCAGGGGGATGCCTATTTTTTCACATTCCCTGATCCTGTCACGGCTGACTGCGCGGGCAAAATGCGGGGTCTTCATACGCTTTCTCACGGACTTTGTCTTAACGCTGGCAATTTTTTTATCGGGATAAACCAGCGCGGTGGCAACAATCAGCCCGGTGATGGTTTCGGCGCAGGTCAGCGCATGTTCGAAAACCGTTGAGCGTTCAAGTCCCAGTCCTTCGGCGTTATGCTTTTTAATGACATCCGCAAGAAGAGGGGACACTCCTTTTTCTTCAAGTATTTTGGCAGCTTCCGCTCCATGACGCGAAGGATCATCTCCGGTGATCTCATAGTCAAGATCATGAAGCAGCCCGGCAATTCCCCACATTTCAGGGTCGGCATCAAACTTGACAGCCAACGCCCGCATGATGGCTTCGGATGCCACACAGTGGGCCACCAGTTTATCGTTTTTCAGATGTTCTTTCAAAAGTGTCAGGGCCTCATCTCTTGTTATGCCCGGATCATTTGACATTTTACTCTCCTGTATTAAAATTTGATGTTTGATGTTTGATGTTTGATGTTTGATGTTTGATGTTTGATGTTT
>JAOZLU010001186.1 GCA_029934695.1 Desulfobacterales bacterium
GTCCGGCAGAAGTCCGAAACATTATATGGAACTCTTCACTTTATTATATATTCTTCCTGTCGCCTTTATTCTCGACTTGGTATTGGGTGATCCCCAGTATTCTCACCATCCCATACGATATATGGGAAAAGCCGTTGAAACATTGGAGCCGAGTTTCAGAAAATGGGCGTCCGAATGGAGATTGCCGCTGTCTGCAAGGCTTTCAATCTCCGGAATTCTGTTTGCCATAAGTCTCATTCTCTGTGCTTATGGATTCGCTTTGATGCTGACGACAATCGCCCGGATGATAAACCCTGTACTGGGGACGATAATTGAAATACTGCTTATTTATTCCTGCATCTCGGCGCGCTCTCTTGAGGACGCGGCCGCGGAGGTTTATGAAGTCTTTAAACAGAAAAAGTTACAGGAGACAAAGAAAAAACTTGCCCTTATCGTGGGAAGAGATGTGGAAAGGCTTTCGGAAGACGGCATCACACGGGCGACAGTGGAGACAGTTGCTGAAAATCTTGTGGACGGTGTCATATCTCCCCTGTTCTTTGCGGCAGTTGGCGGAGCACCGCTTGCCATTGCATACAAAATGATCAATACCTTGGATTCCATGGTCGGCTACAAAAACGAGACATATAAGGATTTCGGCAAAGCCGCTGCCCGCATTGATGATATCGTAAATTTTATTCCTGCCCGTCTTTCGGTTCCAGTCATATCACTTGCGTCACAAATCCTTTCGGGCAGGGGAGCAGATGCGCTGAAAACTGCAATCAGAGAAGGCAGACATCACTCCAGCCCAAATGCAGGATACCCGGAAGCCGCGTTTGCAGGAACGCTGGAACTCAGACTCGGCGGCCCTAATTACTACCACGGCAACCTTGTTTCCAAGCCTTATATCGGCGCAAAGTTCGGAGAGGCAAACATCAGGCATATCAGAAAAGCCTGCGACCTGATGATGCTGTCCTCGTTTTTATGGCTTCTTGTATTGGTCATTGCTCAGTTCTCTCTGCTTATCGCCCTTTGACAAAAGATTCAAAA
>JAOZLU010001187.1 GCA_029934695.1 Desulfobacterales bacterium
TATTTGGCATCCGGAGTGCAAAAATTAAGCGAAGCGTTTTTTTGCAAATATTTGGCATCCGGAGTGCAAAAATTAAGCGAAGCGTTTTTTTGCAAATATTTGGCATCCGGAGTGCAAAAATTAAGCGAAGCGTTTTTTTGCAAATATTTGGTATCCGGAGTGCAAAAATTAAGCGAAGCGTTTTTTTGCACCCCATATTTTATAATTTTATTTAAAAACAGGAGGTAAAAAAGATTATGGAAATTCTGCAAAAAAGCAGAACAGAGGTAGTGGTCAATTCATTTATACAAAGCACGTATAATTGGATGACCATCGGACTTGGCCTTACAGGGCTTGTCGCATTTTTTGTTTCAAACAGCCCAGCCCTGATGACCCTGATTTTTGGAAATCAGCTGATATTCTTCGGCCTGATAATCGGCGAACTTGCGATGGTGTTTTACCTGAGCGCAAGGGTTCACAAAATGGCGGCTTCAACCGCGACAGCTCTTTTTATCTTTTATGCGGCATTGAACGGGGCTACGATCTCGTTTATATTTATCGCATATACCAGCTCATCCATTGCTTCAACATTTTTTGTCTGTGCCGCAACCTTTGGGACATGCAGCATATACGGCATGGTGACAAAGCGTGACCTCACTTCGTTGGGCGGGTTCATGTTCATGGGGCTGATCGGAATTATCATCGCATCCCTTGTCAATCTCTTTGTCCAAAGTTCAGCCATAAGCATGATCATCAGTTATATCGGCGTGTTTGTCTTCATCGGCCTGACCGCTTATGACACACAGAAACTTAAAGAAATGGCAAGATCACAGCCGGCCGGCCTTGACGCGGGAGTAGTCAGGAAAGGGGCAATCATGGGCGCGCTGACATTGTATCTGGACTTTATCAATATGTTCCTGTTTCTCCTTCATATACTGGGAGGAAGCAGGGACTGACAGATATGAACCCCTCTGCCGGACGGGGTTGCAAACCCCGTCCGGCATAAAGCCCGGCATAAAAAGTTCCCAAACCCCGTCCGGCATAAA
>JAOZLU010000134.1:0-6774 GCA_029934695.1 Desulfobacterales bacterium
AACATTGCGGACGGGGTTGCAAACCCCGTCCGGCGAGGGGACGGGGTTGCAAACTCCGTCCGGCGAGGGAGTATTTGCATTTTAAGGATTCAGACAAAGGCAATGGAACAATATTCTGACAAAAAAGAGATGACCGTCATCACCACCCATGTGAATGCCGACTTTGATGCCATGGCATCCATGCTCGCTGCCCATAAACTGTACCCCGGCTCCCTTGTGGTATTTCCAGGCTCCCATGAAAAGAATCTCAGAAATTTTTTTGTGCAGTCAATGGTGTATCTTTTCAACATGGCGAATATAAAAGATATTGAGCTTTCAGCCATAAAAAAGCTGGTTCTGGTGGACACCGGACAATCCGCCCGGATTGGACAGTTTTCATCCATTTTGGATAAGCCGGACTTGGAAATACATATCTATGATCATCATCCCCAGTTGTCCAATGACATTAAGGGAAATTATGAGGTGATTCAGTCAACAGGCGCGGCCGTCTCCATACTTACCGAAATGATAAAGGATAAAAACATTGATGTCTCTCCTGATGAAGCAACCATCTTATGCCTTGGCATTTATGAGGACACAGGGTCTTTCACATTTTCATCAACCACTGAGAAAGACTTGCTGGCCGCGGCCTTTCTTCTTTCAAAAGGGGCGAACCTGGATATTATCTCAAACCTGACCGCCAAGGAAATGAACATGGAGCAGGTCAGCCTTCTGAATGACATGATCCAGGCACTGACCCGTCATAATATAAACGGCGTTGAAATTGTGCTGACAAAAGTTGCCATGGAAGGCTACATGCCCGATTTTGCTTTTCTTGTTCACAAAATGGTCAAGATGGAAAGTCTGAACGCCATTTTTGCCCTGGCGCAAATGGGAAACAAGGTTTATGTTGTGGCGCGAAGCAGGATATCCGATGTGGATGCGGGCGTGATTGCAACAGCCCTGGGAGGCGGCGGACATGCGTTTGCGGCTTCTGCAACGCTTAAAGAAAAGACATTGGCTCAGACAGAACAGCAGTTGCTCCAAATCCTCCGTGACACCATCAGGTCAAGCAGGCGGGCAAAGGAACTGATGTCCTCCCCGCCGATCAGGGCGGAGTCAGATATTTCCTGCAAAGATGCCAAACATCTGCTTACACGCTATAATATCAACGCACTTCTGGTTACGGAAAAGACAGAACAGGGGGAAAAGCTTCTGGGCTATATCACCCGCCAGATTATTGAAAAAGCCCTTTATCACAAATTGGACAATGTTCCGATTCGGGAATATATGATGACGGAAATCGGAATGGTGCAACCCGATTCGGAACTTTCTGAAATACAGGAAAATATCATCGAAAACAAGCAGCGGATTCTCCCTGTCATTGACAAGGGGAACATCATTGGGGTGATCACGCGCAACGACCTTCTGAATACGCTTGTCCGGCAGTCCCAATACAGAAGGCAAAATAAGCCGAATCCGCTTAAAGAAACGGTGAATGCCAGAACCAGAAACATTTCCCGGTTTATGAAAGAACGCCTTTCAGAAAAGCTTCTTGATCTGCTCAGAAGTTTGGGGGAAGTGGCTCACGAACTCGGATTCGGCGCTTATATTGTGGGCGGATTTGTGCGGGATCTGTTTCTGCACAGAGCCAATGAGGATATGGACATTGTCATTGAGGGGGATGGAATCGTATATGCAAAAAAATATGCTGCCATACGGGGCCTCCGGGTTCACGCACATAAAAAATTCTGCACAGCAGTCATTATTTTCCCTGACGGGTCCAAAATTGATGTTGCTTCCGCCAGAATGGAATATTACAGGTTCCCCGCGGATCTCCCCACCGTTGAAATGAGTTCCATAAAACTGGATCTTTTTCGGAGGGATTTTACCATCAATACGTTGGCGATTCACCTGAACCCCGGTAGATTCGGGACATTGATTGATTTTTTTTCAGCCCAGAAAGATATTAAGGAAAAGGCTGTCAGGATTCTGCACAACCTGAGTTTTGTGGAAGATCCGACCCGGATATTCCGGGCCATACGATTTGAGCAGCGCTTCAATTTTACCATCGGAAAACTGACCTCGGGGCTGATCAAAAATGCGGTCAAAATGGATTTTTTCAAACAAGTGAGCGGCCGGCGGGTATTCACCGAACTGCGCCAGATACTTGAGGAAGAAAACCCGATGCCTGCGATCACAAGACTTGATGATTATGATCTGTTACAAGTGATTCATCCTTCAGTAACGCTGAACCGGCAACTGGTCTCATCGTTTAATTCTGCCAAAAAAGTGTTATCCTGGTATGATCTGCTTTTTCTGGAAGAAACCTATATGAAATGGGCAGTTTATTTTTTGATGATTATGAGACAGTGCAATGAAAAAATAACCGGAGATATCTGCGTAAAGCTTGAAATCATCCCCCGTCACAGGGCCATTTTCTGCAAAGAGCGTTTTCAGGCCGATGCATGCCTTTTCTGGCTGAGGCAGAATCTGCCGGTAAAAAACGCCACGCTCTGCAGGAAACTTTCCGGCTACAGAATTGAAGTCCTTCTCTACATGATGGCAGCCGCAAACTCGGAAAGGGTGAAAAAAGCCATGTCTCAGTATATTACGCAACTGAGGCATGTCAAGACGCTGATAACGGGCAAAGATCTGAAGAAAATGGGCCTTGATCCCGGACCTGTCTATCGGAAGACTCTGGAAGCCGTTTTGGACGCAAAACTGAACGGCCTGTTTAAAACGCGGGAAGATGAGATTGTTTTTGTTCGGAATTATGTGTTATAAGTATGCCAAAGGAAGATACGATGAAACTCGAACCCCTTCGAGCTTACCTTCTCCGGAAGCCAGGTGCAAATGAAGAATTCCCTTTCGGCCCGGAAGCGATGGTCTTCAAAGTCATGGGAAAAATGTTTGCCCTGATCGCCTGGACAGAGGAACCTCTGCGAATCACACTCAAATGCGATCCTGATCTGGCCCTGTCTCTCCGTGAAATTTATGAGGCTGTTCAACCGGGCTATTATATGAATAAAAAGCATTGGAACACTGTCACCCTGGATAACAGCATCGCCGATGAGGAAGTGTTGGCGATGACTGATGACTCATATTGTATGGTAGTTGGAAAACTCAGAAAAGCTGACAGACAAAAGCTTCAGACCATGGGAAATAACAAAGATATAAAAATATAAGATAATGAAGCAGAGCAATGATAATAATGAAGTGTTCAACATATTAATTGTTGATGATATCCCGGCAAACTTATGGGTTGCAGCAGGGATTTTGGAAGTCGAAGGATATTATGTGGCGTTTGCCCAGAATGGCCCAACCGCTCTTGATATTGCTAAATCCGGGCAGTTTGACTTGATTCTTCTTGATGTGGTCATGCCGGGAATGGACGGATTTGAAGTCTGCAGGCAGTTAAAAAAGAATTCTGCAACCAAAGACACACCTGTTCTGTTCGTCACAGGCAGAACAGATGCCGAAAGTATTGTAAAAGGTCTTGGTAGCGGCGCAGTTGACTATGTGGCCAAACCCTTTAACGGAGCCGAACTGTCGGCCAGGGTGAAAATCCATCTGGAATTAAGCCGTTCAAGAGAAGAATTGAAAAAGATCAATGAAAAACTGGGCAAAGAGGTGGCAGAACGCAAGGCCGTGGAGCGACGTTATCGGGATATGTACAGAAACGCTGTTCAGGGCATGTTCCAGAGTACGCTTTCCGGGAAGGTTGTCAGGGCCAATCCCTCTTATGTCCGCATTTTGGGCTACGATTCGCTCGAAGAAATTCTCGCCATTGAGGAAGTGGGCAAAGAATTTTACGATGATCCCGATGAACGGGTGAAGATGATCAATACCCTGAAAGAAATGGGTGTGCTTACGAATTACGAATTGAAAATCAGGCGTAAAGACGGCGTCCCAGCATGGCTGCTGCTCAACGTCCGCCTGACTGAAGATCGCAGGGGAGATCTTCTTATGGAGGGGATCGTGACAGACAATACCGCCAGAAAGCTCGCTGAGGAAGAACTCAGATGCAGCGAGAAGAAGTTCCGCTATCTGGCTGTTCATGACAATCTGACGGGTCTTTACAATACACGGTATCTTTATCAGAGTCTGACGGAACTGACAGAAGGCAGCAACGGAAACAACATGCAGTTCTCGCTGATTTTCATGGATATTGATGATTTCAAACAGGTGGTTGACACTTATGGTCATCTCAACGGCAGCCGGGCGATCCAGGAGGTTGCCGCGACAATCCGGGAAACACTTGCCGAACCCGCTTATGGCGTGGCCTACGGAGGAGATGAATTTGTAGTGATTCTCCCGGGGTTTGACAAATCCCAGGCAATAGAAAAAGCTGAGGAAATTCGGCATCAGATGAGCCAGACCGTCTATCTGTCAAACTGGGGTCATGAAGTAAGCATCCGGGCAAGTTACGGCGTATCCACCTATCCGGATGATACTGATGATATGACCCATCTGCTCACCCTGGCAGATAAGGCGATGTTTGATATAAAAGGAAAAGGGAAGGATGCTGTGTGCGGATGGAAGTCAGAGGTCAGATTTTGACAGCGGAAAGTTAGAGTGAGTAAATTAATTAAGGAGGCAATCATGTTGAGGAAATTGATATTTTCAGGAGTTTTCTTTTTTGTTGCAACAGCAGGTGTTTTTGCTGATCAGGCCGCCTGGATTGAAAAATCTGAGGCATATAAGGCGGCTGAAATGATAAATCCGGGAGCTGTTCTGAGAAGATATTGCCCCCCATGCGGTGATACTGTTTGGACAGATGTAACCATCAGGCAGATAAAGGTGAAAAAGACTGACACCCAGTCTTATCAGGTCTTTATTAATGAAAAGGGAACTGACCTTGCCTACACTTATATCGAAAAAAATGGCAAATGGATGAATCTTGCCATGATTCTCGGCCTGAAAGTCTCGGATGTCCCTGAATTTCTGTCTGACCAGAAGACTTCTGCCCCGGGAAACACAGGTCATCCGACAGATCAGTTTTTGGAAAAATGTATGGCCAAAGACAGCACCACGCTGGGAATGACCGATTGCGTCAACAAGGCATACCAACGGTGGGATGATGAACTGAACAAAGTCTATAAGCAACTCCGGAGTGTGTTGAACCCGGATCAGAAAAAGTCGCTCAAAAATGCCCAGTTGAAATGGATCAAGTATCGTGACTCGGAATTTGTGCTTATCGAAAATATTTACGCTTCATTTCAGGGAAGCATGTTTACGCCGATGAGGGCGGGAGATCGGATGGAGATTGTCAAGAAAAGGACCTTGGAGATTCAGGCGTATTTGGATTTGATCAAAGAATATTAGAGATGGTGAAAAGCTGAAAACTGGAGGGACTTTCTAATTTTCGCTTTTCACTTTTTATTTTTTGTAGTTAAAGGGGGTATAAAATGTCTGTTGAATCAACCATTATAGAAATGTCAAAAGCCGCGAGATCTGCTTCAAGAGAAATGGCAAAATGTCCTTCAAACAGGAAAAATGAAGTCCTGCTCAAAATTGCCTATAAAATCAAAGCAGATGCGGACCACATCAAACAGGAAAATGAAAAAGATATTGACTTTGCAAAAGAAAAAGGTCTTTCCGATGCCATGATTGACCGGCTCACGGTAAAAGATGCAACCATCAGATCCATGGCGGACGGGTTGCGGGAAGTGGCGAAACAGGAGGACCCGGTGGGGGCCATGAGCAGAACCTGGAAGAGACCCAACGGCCTGGAAGTCAGCCGTATGCGCATTCCTCTGGGGGTTATAGGCATCATTTACGAATCCAGGCCCAACGTCACCATAGACGCAGCGGGCCTGTGTCTCAAAGCAGGAAACGCCGTAATTCTTCGCGGGGGATCGGAAGCCCTGAATTCCAGCCAGGCACTTGCAGACATTGTCAGCGACGCACTCCGGGAAACCGGTCTCCCGGAGAAAGCTGTCCAGATGGTGCCTGTTCGGGACCGCGAAGCAGTAAATATTCTTCTGCGTCAGGAAGAAGACATTGACCTGATTATCCCCCGCGGGGGCGAGGGCCTGATCCGCGTTGTTGTGGAAAATTCAAAAATACCCGTTCTCAAGCATTACAAAGGCGTGTGCCATGTCTATGTTGATGACGGTGCGGATATTGAAATAGCAAAAGATATCTGTTTCAATTCAAAGGTGCAGCGCCCGGGAGTGTGCAACGCCATGGAGACGTTGCTTGTTCACAGGCTCATCGCACAGGAGTTTTTGCCTGTTATGAGGGAGCGTTTTTCCGATGTCGGGGTGGAACTCAGAGGATGCCCCAAAACATGGCATATCCTGCCGAAAATCAAAGAAGCAGTGGAAGAAGACTGGCCAGCCGAATTCCTTGATCTTATTCTCGCTGTAAAGGTGGTGCAGAATATGAAAGAGGCCCTTGAGCATATCGCAACATACAGCTCCGCCCATACAGAAGCCATTGTCACATCGGACTATGAGCGGGCCAGACAGTTTGTCCGTGAAGTGGATTCCTCCGTTGTCCTCGTGAATGCCTCAACACGCTTTAACGACGGCGGACAGCTCGGCCTGGGTGCTGAAATCGGCATCAGCACCTCCAAGCTTCACGCGTTCGGGCCTATGGGGGCGGAAGAACTGACGACAACAAAATTCATCGTGTTCGGCGACGGGCAGATCAGGGAGTAGTAAGAATTGTGAATTATCGGCAGACGGGGCGGAAACATTGCGGACGGGATTGCAAATCCCGTCCGGCATGAGGAATTATCGGCAGACGGGGCGGAAACATTGCGGACGGGATTGCAAATCCCGTCCG
>JAOZLU010000134.1:6874-13497 GCA_029934695.1 Desulfobacterales bacterium
AAATCCCGTCCGGCATGAGGGAAATCCCGTCCGACATGAGACAAAATGACTAATGAGCAACCAAAACGCGTGGGCCTGTTTGGCGGGACGTTTAATCCGATCCATCTCGGACATCTCCGGGCAGTTCAGAAAGCTGCGGAAGGATTTGCGCTGGACAGGGTTTATCTGATTCCGTCCGCGGTTCCGCCCCACAAAGCGTTGGAGGGGATTGCCCAGGCAGAAGACCGCCTTGAGATGACCCGTCTTGCGGTTTCAGACGACCCGGGCCTCAGGGTTTCCGATGTTGAGTTAAAGCGTTCAGGCCCCTCTTATACCATTGATACGGTTCATCATTTCAGATCCGTTCTCCCTGGAAATACAGAGATCTGCTTTATCATAGGGCTTGACGCTTTTCTCGAAATAGATTTATGGAAATCCTACAGGGAACTTTTTGAGCGGATCCCTTTTATTGTGATGATCCGTCCGGGGTATGGTGACAAAGACAGTATGTCGGCGCTTTTGGAAAGACTGGGTTCCCTTTTGAAATTCAGAATCGCCGAGGGCTATCAATATTCCGCTTCGCAACATGGTTATGTTCATGCGGAAAATCAGCCGATTTATATTTTTGATGCGAATTTTATGGATATTTCATCCACAAAAATTCGCAAACAGATTAAGGAAGGCAGATCAATTCGATCTTTAGTGCCTGAAAATGTGGAATATTTTATTAAAACAAAAGGACTTTTTTTATGACATATCATCCTGATCCATCTCTTGATCTTTATGTGAAAGCAACTCTGGGAAAAAAAGCGTCCGGAGTTGTGCTGCTTGATGTTCATGACCTGACATCCATTGCAGATGCGTTTATTATATGCAGCGGACGTTCAAACCGCCAGGTTACGGCAATTGCCGAATTTATTCAGAGGGACCTTAAAAAGGAAGGAGTAAAACTGCTGAGTGTGGAGGGGCAAAAAGAGGGACAGTGGGTGTTGCTCGACTACGGCCATGTCATCATACATGTTTTCTATGAATCAATCCGCACCTTTTATGATCTTGAAGGGCTTTGGGCAGATGCAAAACAGATAAAAACCGAAAGTCTTGCCTCTTATGTCGAGATTGAGGACTGGGAAGAAGAGGAAGATTTTGAAGAAGATTTTGAAACGGTGATACTATGAGCGATAAAAAACCCTGTGTGCTGATTATCCTGGACGGATGGGGCATCAGCCCTGACCATGAGGGAAATGCGGTTTTCCTTTCCGGAACGCCTTTTCTGAACAAGCTCAGACAGGAATATCCGAACACTCAGCTTTTGTGCGCGGGCGAAGCGGTGGGACTTCCAAAGGGGATTATGGGAAATTCCGAAGTGGGCCATCTCAATATCGGGGCCGGCCGGATCGTTTATCAGGACCTTCTGCGGATTGACATGGCCATCCAGGATGAGACATTCAGCCGGAATGAGGAACTGAACGCCGTCATGGAAAAGGTGAATGCGAATAATTCAGGGCTTCACCTCATGGGACTGGTTTCGGACGGAGGTGTCCACAGCCAACTGACCCACCTGCTCGCCCTGCTGGATATGGCCCGGCAGAAGGGACTGCGTCGCGTGTATGTCCATGCTATCCTTGATGGCCGGGACACGCCGCCTGAAAGCGGTGCCGGATATGTCAGGCAGTTGCAGGAGCATATCAGCGTCAACAATTTCGGCGTTATTGCGACGATTTGCGGACGTTTCTACGCAATGGATCGTGACACCAGGTGGGAGCGGGTGGAAAAGGCGTTTCGCCTTTATACGCAGGGAGAGGGAGTCAAAGAGAAAAATCCTGTGGAAGCCGTGAATCATGCTTATCACCGGGAGGAGACAGATGAGTTTGTCAGGCCCATTGTGATGACATACCAGAATGAGGAGGCTCTTGGAACGGTTCAGGATGGCGACGGGGTCATATTTTTCAATTTCCGTGCGGATCGTGCCAGGGAAATTACCCGTGCTTTCACAGATCCGGACTTTGCATCTTTCAGAAGAGAGGTTTTGCCAAGCGTCTGCGGATATGTCTGTATGACGATCTATGATGAGACGTTTACGCTTCCCATTGCTTTTCCGCCAGTTCATCTGGATGAAGTTCTTGGAGAGGTCATCAGCAGACAGGGATTGCGCCAGCTCCGAATTGCGGAAACAGAAAAATATGCCCATGTCACATATTTCTTCAATGGCGGCGAAGAAAAACCCTTTCCCCTGGAGGACCGATGCCTCATCCCGTCTCCCCGCGAGGTGGAGACTTACAACCTGAAGCCGGAAATGAGTGCCCATAAAGTCACCGAAGAAGTGCTTTCACGGCTGCAATCGGGAAATTATGACATGATTGTGCTGAACTTCGCCAACATGGATATGGTCGGACATACAGGAATTCTTGACGCTGCGATCAGCGCATGCAAAATTGTTGACGCGTGCGTTGAGAAAATCGTTGCCCAGATAATGACCAAAGGAGGCACAGCCCTGATCACTGCTGACCACGGAAATGCGGAAAAGATGACCGATAAAGAGGGGCAGGCGCATACTGCCCACACGACCCATCCTGTTCCCCTGATTCTTGTCAATGACTCGCTAAAAAATACTCAACTGAGATCAGATGGTATCCTGAGAGATATTGCGCCGACAATTCTTCACATCATGGGCGTTGACAAACCAGAGCAGATGACAGGAAAGTCTTTAATGAATGGTGAATTATGAATGGTGATGGATGGAGGAGATGAATACAGATGGCAAAGATATTGCTGGTTGAAGATAACGAGATGAACCGTGACATGTTGTCAAGGCGCCTGAAACGCAAGGGTTATGAGGTGGTTATGGCTCTGGACGGAAAAGAAGGCGTGGATATGGCCCGCTCAGAGGCCCCGGATCTGGTTCTCATGGATATGAGTCTGCCTGTGCTGGACGGCTGGGAAGCCACGCAACAGATCAAGGCTGATCCTGAAATGCGAAATCTCCCTGTCATTGCGCTCACCGCCCATGCAATGGCAGGCGATAAGGATAAATCTTTGGAAGCAGGCTGTGACGATTATGACACCAAGCCGATTGATTTGAAACGGCTGTTGGAAAAAATACAGGCCCTCCTGAAAAAATACTGATCGTGACGGGTTCAGAGGAGGCTGTAATTTCAGTATCCCCCCGATATCTCACACAAAGACACAAAAAAAAGACTCAGAGGGGCACAAGTAACGGCCAAAAGTTTTCCGGGATTTTCCCTTGGAAAAACAGACCGCAGATGAACACAGATGAGTCCGCGGCAGACAGGCCGTCTGCGTTCATCCGCGGTTCACAACGGAAAAGCTGTTCCTCATATGCAGATACCTGAAAATATATGGCCAGGCCCGGTCACTTATGCCCGGCTTCTGGACAGAACTGCCTGTATCCGACTCAGTGATTTCAGCAGGTTGCACCCTCCCCTAAATACGTTATAATCAGAAAAAAATAGGCTGAATCATGGCAAATGAAGAAAATGAACATCAAAAAAGCCCCCAGGTGATAAGAGCGCGTCCGAGACGTGCATCCGCTCCCGGGACACCGCCCAAACCGGCAAAACCCCAACTTGACGACCAGACCCGGCGTAATATCCTTGCAGAACTGCGCCACGATCTGCGTACACCTCTGAACGCTGTCATCGGTTACAGCGAGATGCTTCTGGAAGATGCTGAAGATGTGACAGGGCATGAAGACTTTATATCCGAGCTTGAAAACATTCATTCCGCCGGAATCAAGTCCCTTGAACTCGTGAACAGCATTCTCCATCCTGCGAAAATAGAATCCGATCAGACGGATTTCAGCCTGGAGACCTTCGGGGTCAATCTGCGCCATGAACTGCGCACCCATTCAAATGCAATTATCAGTTTCACCGAAAGACTTCTGAAGAAAGGGGAAGGGCTGCGTCATAAGAGCGATTTTACAGAGGAGAGCATTCCTGACATTGAGAACATTCTCTCTGCGGCCGGTGATTTCCTGGCCATGATCAGGAGTACCGAAAACTTCTCAGAGCTGAACACCGGCGTGACAGAACAGGCCGCGAAAACTTCCGGGATATCCTCAGCGACCGTGAAAACAGGAAAGGACAACGCCCCTGCCGCAACGGGCGATTGCGCCAATCTGCTCATTGTTGATGATAATGCCATGAACCTCGATCTGCTGTCCCGTCATCTTGAACGCCAGGGGCATCATGTGACGGCTGCGGAAAACGGACGTCAGGCATTGGCGATGATTGAAGAACATAAATTTGACGTGGTGCTCCTTGATATTATGATGCCGGAGATGGACGGATATCAGGTGCTTCAGCGTCTGAAGAACCACGACACCTGGCGAAACATTCCGGTCATTATGATTTCCGCTTTGGATGAGATGGGCGGGGTGGTGCGGTGCATTGAGATGGGCGCCGAAGACTACCTGTCCAAGCCCTTTGATCCGGTGCTGCTGAGGGCCAGGATCGGTGCTGTTCTGGAGAAGAAACGGCTGAGGGACAAAGAGCAGCTTTACCTCAAAAGTCTGGAGCGGGAAATGGAGATCGGTCGGGATATCCAGGCCAGCTTTCTTCCCGAGTCGCTGCCTCAGATTCCGGGATGGGAAATCGCAGCCAGCTTCTATCCCGCACGCCAGGTCTCCGGCGATTTCTATGACGCTTTTCAGCTCTCCGGAGGGCAGGGGGTTGGGATCGTGATCGCTGATGTGTGCGGCAAAGGGGTGGGTGCTGCACTTTTCATGGGCCTGTTTCGAAGTCTGATCCGGGCGTTTTCTGACATGTATTATTCCAGAACCTGGATATCCCTGCTTGACGATGTTGAAGCACCTTTGGACCCTGCTTCAACTGAGGACGAAAACCGTATAATGGAATCGAATCATGCGAATGCCCTGAAGATTGTCGTCACCCTGACCAACGACTATATTGCCAGGAATCACAGCAAATCCAATATGTTTGCCACGCTTTTTTTCGGGGTGATTGATCCGGAAACCGGGATACTGATTTATATTAATGGCGGACATGAACCTCCGGTCATTGTCGGACCAGACGGCGTAAGGAAACGCTTGGAGCCGAGCGGTCCGGCACTGGGGATGTTTACCGAGGATATGCTGCCGTCCAATCTGAAATTCAAAACCGGAAAGGCCAGTATCCGACCGGGCGAGATACTGGTCTCCTTTACTGACGGCATCACAGAGGCACTGGGTCCTGACGGAGAGCTTTACACAAAAGAGAGACTGTTTGCCCTGCTTTCAGATCCGCCGGATTCAGCGAATGGTCTGCTTGACCATATTGAGGAGAGTCTGAGCAAACACACCGCGGGTGCGGAACAATCGGACGATATTACGCTGCTGGCCCTTCGACAAGCTCAGGGACCGGGGGCTTCGACAAGCTCAGGGGCCCTTCGGCAACTGAATTTTTGCTCCCCGAAAGTCACATAAGAAATTATTGAATAGATTTTGATTTACAGAGGAGGAAAATAAATATGAAATCAGTCCCGTTCGTAGATTGTCTTCACGTCCGAAACTATCGGACATTACAGGATTTCAAAATAGAAAAATTTTCTCCGTTAACAGTCTTTGTCGGCCCGAACGGTTCCGGAAAATCCACTGTGTCTGATGTTTTCGCCTTTATTGCGGAATGCTTTTCTTCGGGCCTTGTGAAAGCCTGTGAGAAACGAGGGGGGCTGAATGAGATGAGAAGTCGGGGAATGCAGTCCTGTATTGTGTTTGAACTGAAATACAGAGAAAATATCCATATCCCGGCAATTACTTATCATCTGTCCATTGATGAGCATGAGCAGGGGCCTTATGTTGAAAAAGAGTTTCTGGAATGGCGGCCTGAATCCGGTGCCGCTCCCTGCCGTTTTCTGGATTTCAGCAGAGGCGCCGGCAAAGTCGTACCCGGAGAATTTCCTGCCAACCATGCTCAGGCCATTGAGGAACAATTCGACTCCGAAGCCATACTTGCAGTGAATACGCTCGGCCACTTTGCAAAGCATCCCCGGATAAATTTGCTGCGGCGTTTTGTCAGTGACTGGCATCTTTTTCGTCTCAGAGCGGACCCTCACAGAATGACTCTGGAAGCAAAGCCGCAGAAACGGCTTTGTGTCCACGGAGACAACCTGGCCAATGTTATTCTCTATTTCAGGGAAAACCATCCTGAAAAACTGGATTTTATTTTTTCGGTGCTTTCAGGAAGAATTCCGCATTGGGAAGGAGCGGATGCTCGGATAAAAACAGACGGGAGGTTGCATCTCTGTATGAAAGACGCACCGTTTGACCGATTCATCCCCGCAAGATTCGCGTCTGAGGGAACTTTGAAGATGCTGTCTTATCTTACGATTCTCTTTCATCCCGACCCACCGCGGCTGACAGGTCTGGAAGAGCCTGAAAATCATCTCCATGCCCGTTTTCTGCCGGCACTTGCCGAGGATTGCCGCAGAGCGGCCGAAGACTCCCAGGTTTTTGTCACAACCCACTCACCTTATTTTGTTGACGGATTGAAACCTGAAGAAGTATGGGTTCTTAACAGGGATAAAAGCGGTTTTACCGGAGCAAGGCAGGCTTCTGAAATTCCCGGAATCAGAGCATTCATGGAAGAAGGCGCAAATCTCGGACAATTATGGGCGGAGGGTTTTTTTGA
>JAOZLU010001188.1 GCA_029934695.1 Desulfobacterales bacterium
GTTTTAAGAGCAAATAATGCCTTTCTTTATCATCTATATTTTATAAATTCAGCATGTTGGCTTGGTCCGACCCCAATTCGCCCCCAATTCGCCCAATTTTTTTAATCTTGCCCGGAACTCTGATAATTGCTGAAAAATTATTTGCCGATCTTTTCCAGTTTCCAGGACAGGACACCTTTGCATTTTCCCACTCCGACGATACGGCAGGTTCCGACCTGCCGGCCGCTCATCTTTGTCAGCATTCTGCTGAGTCGGACTTTCTGGCTTCGCTTGCTTCCGGTGCCGAGATTCAGAGGGATTTTGTTGTCGGCGATCATCTGATACAACTGACGTGAGGTGACCGGATTCCCGGCATGCCGGTCCCACCATTCGGAGACAAAGTTCTCCTGTGCCTCATCCGCCTCGTCCTCCCCTTCCGCAACACCCTGCCCGGAAGCCGTGGAGCAGTAGGGGAGGATGAAGGCCATCAGATCCACTCCCGTGGTGTCCCTGGTGATCTCATTCGCCATCCGCCTCACCTCGGCCCCGTTCCTCAGCCCCGTCGTCAGCTTCACAGCCTCCAGTGCCACTTTGAAACGCTTCACACTCAGATCAAACCGCTCGCCGGTTATCTGTCCTCCGGGATCCGTGTCCGAATGACAGCGCCGGAGCGTCTCGGCCTCGGCTGCCGAAAACGCCCGCATGATGAAGACCGAACGCCCCACCGCCACAGGCGTTTCCAGGCAGGCGGACATCATGTTGCAGCCCTCTCTCGGAAAGGCATGGGGGCGGGTTCTGGACATGGGGGAAATTGCGGTCACAGATTGTGACCGCAAAATTTCCACTTCGTTCTCAGTGAGCTGAAAACAGAAATCTTCCGGAAAGCGGTCAGGGTTTCTCCTCACGGCCTGATTCAGCTTTTTGGTTTCCGTGCCGTAAATTTCGGCAAGATCCCTGTCCAGCATCGCGGGCGGTCTTCCCGGAAGGGTGACAATTTTGGATCGGATTTCCTGAACAGTGACTTCCTTGTTCATGACAATACCTC
>JAOZLU010001189.1 GCA_029934695.1 Desulfobacterales bacterium
TTTCCAATCAAAATTCAGTTCAAGCCATGTTCTGTTATCCGCTTCGTCTAAATATTTTTTCACTTTTTTGCAAATTAAAGGTTTTGCCCTTTTTAGCTTCCAAGATTCAAAAAAATTGCTTTTATCTGTCAAAACTAAAAACAACCTGTTGGAAGCATCAAATCGCCGAACCCCCTGATTTTCATAAAGCCACAGGATCAAGTACTCTGGACTTTGAATACAATTATCCAGAATATTTTCTCTGTATTCCTGTAGTTCCGATATAAGCTTATTGGTACTTGGATGTGGATGATCATCAAGCTTTCTCCATAAGTCAGGCAGTAAGAATGAATCAGGGGATCCTTTGTCGAACGTAATTCCCAAATTGCGTGACAAGGCTTTCATTAAAGTTAACTCGGGACGCAAATTCGATTCTTTACGACACTCCTTAATGAAACCCTCAGGTAAATATGTCACTTTCAAATCACAAGGTTTATCTTTCACAAAAAAATCAATTTTTTTAATTAATCCGATCGCCGGAGTCACATTTTGATGATCCTTGAAAACATCTTCTATGATAATAGATGTCCAATGATTATACCATGATGCAAGAGTGTATGCTCTCATGCTGGTATGCAAGTCTTTTTCTATAGCTATATTTAGTGACTCGTAAGATTTTATCTTTTTGACATAATTGTCAACTATTGTCCTTTCCAGACTGTTTTGATGTAATCCTCCCCATTCAAATGATTGTACTTTATATAACTCACTCACCAGATCATCTTCTTTTTCTCTTCTTGCCTGTCTCTCGGTTTTATATAATTCCTGAATGGATTCATCAATTAAGTTTTCAGATATGCCGGATTCGTAAAGTTTTTTCAGCCACTCTTTTGATTTGGCGGAGCCAAAATTCAATCCTGCTTTTTTTATCAGATGCTCCATCTGAGCTTTTCTTGACAATGAACGAAGTTTTAAAAACCTCATTCCGTCATCTGACAAAGAAAGTTCTCTGATACGATCATTCTTAAATTTATTCAATGCTTCC
>JAOZLU010000706.1 GCA_029934695.1 Desulfobacterales bacterium
ACCTTGACAAACACACAAACGAAATCATTACATATAATTGGATTTACAGAGGAGGAATTATGAGCAAGCTTCATTTCTGCCTGATCTGTATGATGATATTTTCTCATTCGACAGTTTTTGCAGAGGACACGATCAGCATTGCTGCCATATATGCCCTGACCGGCAGAGCAGCGGAAGCCAACACATCCTCACTTAGGGGCATACATTTCGGAGTGGAAGATATTAACCGGCAGGGCGGAGTTCTGGGAAAAAAGATCAATCTGCTGGTGATTGACAACCACAGCACTCCGATCGGCTCGGCCATTGCCGCTGAACAGGCCGCAGACGCAGGAGTTCCTGCCATTGTGGGTGCTCAGTGGAGTTCACATTCCCTTGCCATCGCCAAAATAGCCCAGGCAAGGGGAATCCCCATGGTATCCAATATCTCCACTCATCCGGACGTTACAAAAGTCGGGGACCATATTTTCCGAGTCTGTTTTACGGATGATTTTCAGGGCAGTGTGATGGCCCGGTTCGCCCACCAAAACCTGAATGCGGGTACCGCTGTGATATTTACCCAACTGACAAGCGACTACAGCCTCAAACTCTCTGATATATTCCGGAAAAAATTTGAGGAACTGGGCGGTAAAATCGTGGGAGAACAGGACTACAAAGGCGGACAGACAATATTTGAGAAGCATATCAGGCAAACCAGAGCACTGAATCCTGATGTGCTGTTTCTTTCCGGTCACGATGAAAGCGGCTTTATCATCAGACAGGCACAGGATGCCGGAATAACATCTGTTCCGCTCGGAGGAGACGGTTGGACCCCCCAGTCTTTTTTCTCCAAGGGCGGTTCAGAACTGAAGCGGGGGTATTACTGCACACATTGGTCGGAATTCACAGATTCGGAAAAATCCCAGGCATTTGTGAAAAAATATAAACATATTGAAGGCTTCAATGTGGTACCCACAGTTCTGGGATATGATGCGGTCATGGTTCTGGCAGATGCGATCACGCGTGCGGGTTTAGCTGACAGAGCCAAAATCCGTGAGGCTCTGGCAAACACCCGTTCTTTTGAAGGCGTGACCGGAACCATTTCTTTTGATGCGAACGGCGATCCGGTCAAAAGTGCTGTCATTATGGAAATTAAAAATGGAAAACAGCATTATTTCAACACATTAAAACCATGAAACAAGTCATCCTGTTATCCGTCGCCAAGCAGCCCGTGGTGACAATACTGATTCTGACGGATTTTATGATCTGAATCCGTCTTTTAACGCAGAGGATGCAGAGAAACGCTGATATCCGGATGAGACGCTGCGGTTCTTGGCGACCTCCGCGTTTTCCCGACCGCCTGAAATGATACAGAACCGCAAAATTCGTCAGAACCTAAGGATAATAAAATGAAAACCGGAAGTTTACGCATGAAGGTCAATGCCGCCATTTTTCTGACAGGTATAGTCATTGCAGTAATTTTCGGAGCGATTCTCTATCCGGCTGAACTTGCCCGCAACAATTCTCAGTTTAAAAGAATCCGTTTGTTGCTGGACGCTGTTTTTCAGCAAAAAAAAGAATATCTCGCCAATGAAATTTTCGCCAGACAGATCAGAGCACTGGAGGCAACCCTCAAAGATATAATAAAAGTGGAAGGCATCAGCGGAATCAGTATCTATGATACGGACGGCAAATTATTGACATCTGCGGTCTCGGCAGCATCAGTGCGGAGTTTGGCTCCGACTGTGGAACGGAAAACTTTTTCACCTTCTTTTGTGAAGGAAATTCATCAGAATAAGTCTCTGGCAGTATATTCCACGGCAATTGAGGTATTTGAAAAGCGTATCGGATACCTGAAGATATACTATGATCTCGACGAGATGGAGAGAGAAACCCATTTATCCGTCGCGATTTTTGTCACGCTGTTGCTTACGATTCTTCTGGTGATGTCAGGCCTTCTCAATATTCTTCTTTTTCATTTTGTAATCCGTCCGGTGTCTGTGCTGGGCGAAGCCATGAACAAAGCCCATACAGGATACCTCGGAGACCAGGTGATTCTTTCCTCTCAGGATGAGATCGGAGAGATGGCTGCCGTGTTCAACAAAATGTCCCTCAGTCTGCATGATCAGCAGGAGGCTCTGAAAAAAGCCGAGGAGAAATACCGGGGTATTTTTGAAAACGCGGTTGAAGGCATTTTTCAGAGCACTTTGGAAAACAGATTTCTGACCGCAAATCCCGCGCTTGCTCATATTCTGGGGTATTCATCTCCGGGTGAGATTATTGAAACCGTCACGGATATCAGACACCAGTTGTATGTGATCCCTGAATGTTATGATGAACTTCTCCATAAGGCAGATGAACACAAAATAATTTCCGGATTCGAGGTTCAGCTTTATCACAAAAACAGGAGCAAGGTATGGGTTTCACTTAATGCCCGTCCTGTAAGAGATGAAAACGGGGAATTGCTCCTCATCGAAGGCATGGCTGAGGATATCGGACAACGCAAAGAGGCAGAGGCATTAAAGCAGGCATATCTGGCGAGAGTTGAAAAGGAAGTTGAGGAGCGCACGCTGGAACTGAACCGGGCCCTGGAAAAAATTATGGACAGCATACGGTACGCTGAAAGGATACAGCGGTCTCTGCTGCCGAACCCTGATGAGGTGAAAATCTATCTCCCGAAAAGTTTTTTTCTGTGGATGCCGAGAGATATTGTCGGAGGAGATATTTACTTTGCGGAGCAATTCAAAGACGGCATTATCATAGCGGTGATTGACTGCACCGGACACGGTGTTCCGGGTGCGTTTATGAGCATGATCGCTTCTTCCTTTATCAGAAGAATCGCAACGATTGCGAACTGCCATGATCCCGCGGAAATTCTGAGACGACTCAACTCTGTCGTCAAGACATCGCTTCAGCAGGAGAGGAAGGATGCGCTTTCCGATGACGGTCTTGACGCGGCTGTATGTTTTATAGAGGTGAGAGGTGATGGGCGGGTGAGGGAACCTCGCCTGATCTTTGCCGGAGCAAAACTGCCGCTGTTTTATGTTCACAACCGCGAGGTGAATGTCATAAAAGGCGACAGACAGAGCATCGGCTACAAACGGTCCGATCCGAACTTTGACTTCACCAGTCACACGGTTGCCATTGAAAAGGGAATGTCTTTTTATATGTCCACCGACGGGTTCTGGGACCAGTTGGGCGGAGAAAGAAGACTCTCCCTGGGCAAAAAATGTTTCACAAGTCTGCTGAAAGAAGTTGCGGAACTCCCTTTTGAGGAACAGCGTGAAATCCTTGTTCAGCGGTTTGATGAATACAAAGGTGAATATAACAGGCTGGATGATGTGACAGTGGCGGGGTTCGGGTTTTAGCGTGGGGAGACCTGCGAGGTTTCAGAAACCTCGCAGGTCT
>JAOZLU010000135.1:0-9510 GCA_029934695.1 Desulfobacterales bacterium
GTTTGCTTTCACCTCCTTTCCAAGAGAACATATCTGATTCTAACGGATTTTGTGGCTGTATAAGATTTCAGACAGCAGCTCGTCATTTTCATTGTAAGAATAAGTGACAGTATCACCGGAGTCGCCTTTTGTCAACCGGTTTCCGAAAGCATCATAACCATAAGAAATCGTTTCGTTTCCGAGAACCGGATCGGTGATCTCCTCGGCAGCCAGCCTGTGAAGCTCGTCATAGGCGTATTTCACGACCCTGCCGGAATGAAGTTCCTCAGTCTGTTCACGGTTCCCCGCAGGCCCGAGCGTGTAAACATAGCCCGAAATCAGATCACCCGCCTCATTCCGGTTCGTCAGTTTTATGAGCCGGTGCAGCCGGTCATACATATACTCCGCAACGATTCCGTTCGGATACGTCACACTTTTGGGTGAGCGGTGAGCGGGAGCGGTGAGCGGGGTCGGGCCACACCAACATACTGAAAAATAAGTGAAACAGGCTCAAAAACAGGCGTTTTCAGGGCCTATATCGCCCTTTTTGGCATCAAAAAGAGCATTATAGGATTCTGTCTCCTCACGATTTTTTTCCTATATCGCCCTTTTTGGCCCCGAAAAGAGCGATATAGGCCCTTTTTGAAGCCAAAATAAGCAGCCAATTCTTTTAATATCAACGACTTACTGTGGCCCGACCCCGTACAACACACCGGCCGCATCATTCGGGGCGCATATTTTCTGCCATTTCCGGATTGTATTATACACTTACACAAAAAGAATGTCAGACTACAATTTTACTAATTCTTTAATATCAATGAGTTAAAACTTTGACTACTGACAAACATTATGTTAAAGGCTCTATCAAAAAAAATCTGCAATTTTCTCATATATAAATCCGATCACCAGCGCCAGCATCACAACCACGGTACTCTTCGTCCATAAACGGTGATACCACAGCAGAGAACTGGCATATTCACTTTTTTTTATCCAATCCGGTGCTGATTTTATCCATTCTGCCGCAGCGTGAGATTCCTGATATAAACCTGAGGGACTTCCGTCAGCCACCCACTGGGAATGATGGTTCCGACGTTCATAGTCAACCAACTTTGAAACCACAAAAAAATCAAAACCCGTCGCAAACCACCAGAAACACATTATCAGTGCCAATGCCAGTTGAATATCCATTTCAGCCTCCCGTACCGTCTTCCAGAAAACTGTGTCACGGATAATTGGCTTTGACGGATATCCCGAACAGCATGTCAATTCCGCTGTCATGTCCGGCTATGAAGGGCGGAGGCCATATCTGAGGGAGGCTGTAACCCGTGCCCATCGTCAGATACGTCCACGCCACTCCCGGTCCGAACCCTTTGTCGAATTCTCCGTTCAAAGCTTTTCCGGCAGAACCGGTGACAGAGGCGGACATATAGGTTGCAAAGCCTGTAAGCCCGAGGGGGTTGTGACCGTACGCTCCGGGAGTGTACATTGTCAGAAAGCAGCCGGAAGCACCGCTGCTGAGTGAGAATCCGCCGAAAAGGAGAAGATAGACGGCCTCAACCTCTTTTCCCCTGTTTTCATCGACAACCGCGGAAAGATCAGCAATAAGGAATCCGGCTGAGGGAGTGATTCCTTTCGGAGGTGCGTTGACAACACCCACCCCCATGATACCGTTCCATTCAATTTTCTCTGATTTGTCAGCTATATGTACGGCAATATTGCCTGCAATCTGAATGGAACTTGCCATCAGTGTCATAAGAACCACCTGGTTGGCAATTGAGATTTTTCCGCTCGGATCGGAATACATCACCGGATTCGCATTCCCATACAAATACTTATGTAGCGTAATCGGATCATCTATATTCCCCGGCCACGAATCATGCGTCAGAAACCGCCCGCTTTTCGGATCGTAATACCTCGCTCTGAGATAATACAGCCCCGCATCCGGGTCATACTGTTCTCCGGTTGGGTGAGCGGGGTCGGTTGGGTGAGCGGGGTCGGGCCACACCAACATACTGAAAAATAAGTGAAACAGGCTCAAAAACAGGCGTTTTCAGGGCCTATATCGCCCTTTTTGGCATCAAAAAGAGCATTATAGGATTCTGAATTTTTTCTATATCGCCCTTTTTGGCCCCAAAAAGAGCGATATAGGCCCGATTTGAAGGCAAAATAAGCAGCTATTCCGTTTAATATTAAATACTTGCTGTGGCCCGACCCCGTACACCCCACTGATTCTGTGTCCCATTCTCTCTCCTCTGCAAATCCAAATATGTTCAATGATTCCGTTTATGTTTATAAGGTGGGTTGCGGTTTCGTTTTTTACTGCGTAAAAAATCGAAACCTTCACCCACCCTACAAGCTACAAGCTCCATTCCAATGCTCGAATTTTCATCTGTGCGTATGTCATCGGCGGGCCGATACGCCTGCATTTATCACGCCTTCTGACAAATTGTAATTACTTCTTTTATTTTATTTTCAAAATCCGATAAAATATTTTCAATGCTTTCCTTTTGATAGCACTTGCCGTTCATCGTAAAATATAACAGCAGCTCTCCCTCAGCAACGACCGCATTTATATCCATGTCATGAATGATCTTTGCGTTTTGACTGACAGCATTGCCGGATGATTCTTCTGCAATTTCAAAAAAATCGTTTCCATAAGCGTCAAACTGCCCCAGATAATTAAAACTGATCTGAGGTTTTATATCAAAACTGAGGTCCCGTTTATATTCCTGGGGCGTCACATATTTCAAAATCCCGTATCCTATTCCCCTGTGGGGGATATTTCGGAGCATACTTTTGATCGTCTCAATCTGATACCTCACATCGGAACCATCAGGCGAATCCAGAATCACCGGATAGGTGCTTGTGAACCAGCCCATTGTCCGGCTGACATCCGCATTGCTGATAATATCTTCCCGGCCATGCCCTTCAAGAGTGATTAGCGTCTTGGCGTTTCCGTGCCACTGTTTCAGGGAGTATGCCAGCGCAGTGAGGAGTATCTCATCTGTTCCCGCGCCGTAAACCGGACCGGCTTTTGTCAGAAGTACCTCTGTTTCCAAAGGTGGCAGAGTGAACTCAATAATAAAGGTATCTTTCATCAGCGCATCTTCCGGGAAATCATCATCTCGCGGCAGTTCTCCCACAGAAGCGGTTTCCAGCATCCGCCAGTATTCCTTTTCCCTGAGAAGTTCCTCGCTTACACTGTATTCCTGAATCTGCTCCGCCCATTCTTTGAAAGAATCTGTTTTCAATGGCAGGGTTATGGATTTCCCCGCGATATGCTGCTCATATCCCTGCGACAGGTCTTCCAGAAAAAAACGCCAGGAAACAGCATCACTCACCAGATGATGGACAACAATCAGCAATCTGTCGCCGTCATCCAGGCGGAACAGCACCGCCTTCATCAGCGGACCCGTCTCCAAATTCAGACCTGCCTGAAGCGTTTCCGCATAAGATTCAAGTCTTGGAACCGCCTGCTCAGAACCTCGCAAGTCCAAAGTTTCAAAATGCAGAGGATACTCCGCCCCGCAGATTTCCAACATCGGAGATCCAACTTCCCTCCACTTCCCAACCCTCATTCTCAGGATGTCATGATGTTCCTGAAGTGCTGAAAAAGCCACACGCAAGGCTTCTTCATCAAGCCTTTCTTTGGAATGGAACATATCGGAATGATTGAAGTGATGCTTCTCATACACAAATTCTTTGAAAAACCATGCTGTAATGGCAGTAAGCGGAACTGCGCCGATAACCATCTCCTGTGTTCCAACACGTTGCTCGGATGAAACAGCGAGTTTTGCCAGTTGCATGACAGTCGGATGTTGAAAAATATCTCTGACCTTGATTTTCAGATTTTCCTCATGCAGACAGGAGACCGCCTGAATCGCTTTCACAGAGTCGCCGCCAAGTGCGAAGAAGTCGTCACGGATGCCTATCTTTTCTTTATTGAACAGCTTTTGCCAGACGTTTATGAGTGCGGATTCTGCTTCATTCTGAGGCGGAACATACTCCGTTGCATCCCGGGTCAGATTCGAGGCTTCCGAAACATCAGGCAATGCCCGCTTGTCAATTTTTCCGTTCACGGTCAGGGGAAATTTTTCAAGCAGCACAAAATGGGCAGGTATCATAAATGGCGGAAGGGTTTTGCCCAGGAAGTTTCTCAGTTCTCCGATATCCATTTCTGACTTGGTAATGATATACGCTGCAAGCTGCCTTGCATTCTCGTTCTCTCCGATGGCCAGAACCAAAGCGTCCTCTATTAGAGGATTCTGTTTGAGCCGGCTTTCAATCTCCCCGAGTTCAATGCGAAATCCTCTGACTTTTACCTGATCATCCTTTCTTCCGAGAAAATCTATATTTCCGTCAGGAAGCCACCGTCCCAGATCGCCGATTTTATATAAACGCTTTCCGGGATGAAACGGACTGTCAACAAATTTTTCAGCCGTCAGTTCCGGTTTGTTCAGATACCCTCTGGCAAGGCCCACGCCGGAAAAGCAGATTTCCCCTGTCACACCCACGGGAACCGGACGCAATGTCTCATCCACGATAAAAACAGACGAGTTGGCAATGGGGCTTCCAATGGGAATACGGAAAGCATCGTATGGAATTTGAAACGCGGGATCCACCTTGTAAAAAGACGTGCAGACCGATGTTTCCGTAGGCCCATAAGCGTTGAAACACTGCTTGTCTTTGCAGTAAAACAGCACGTCACTGAGAATGGCGGGTTCCCCCGCTGTGATAATCGTCCTCACGGTGGGCAGCGGGTGTTTGTTGAGCATATTGAGATACACAGGCGGAAACGTGATGACGCTCACGTCGTGTTTGTCAAGATATTCCAGAAACTGTCCTGTGTCATTGATGGTTTCCGTGCTGATCATCACCAGCCCCGCGCCTTTCAGCAGTGCCATGAATATCTCGGACAGGGACGCGTCAAAGGAGGGAGAGGAAAATTGCAGCACCCGGTCCGACTCCCAAATCCCGAATCCTCTGATCTGGGCCAGCGTCATATTCACAAATCCGCGGTGTTCGATCATAACTCCCTTGGGCTGGCCGGTGGAACCCGATGTATAGATGATGTATGCCAGATTCGAGGAAGTGATGGGAGACTGCGGATTTTCGATTTGCAATTCGTCATTCGTGAGTTGTGAATTCAGCGTTTCAATCTCCAGACACGGGATATCGATATCCGGCATCTGCATTCCGCTTTCTGTCAGCAATACCTTGCACGCGCTGTCGTTGAGCATATAATCTATTCTTTTCTGAGGATAGGCCGGGTCTATGGGCAGATACGCGCCGCCTGCCTTGAGGATTCCCAGGAGGCTGATAATCAGTCCTTCACTGCGGTTGATGATCACGCCGACCAGATCATCCGGCTGAATCTGATATGTCTCTCTCAGATGATGCGCCAGTCTGTTGGTCGCCTCATTCAACTCTTTATAGGTGAGACGCTTTTCCTCAAAAATGACAGCGATGTTGTCCGGAGTTCTTTCAACCTGCTCCTCGAACAGATCTACCAGCGTTTTTTCTTTGGGATATTCCGCTGCTGTGTCGTTAAAGTCAGTCAGAATCTGCTGCTTCTCTGCCTCGCTTAATATATCCGGATCAGCAATAAGCTGATTAGCGTCTTCTGATATACCTTTCAGGAATACTTCAAAATGAGTCCCCATCCGCGAGATGGTTTCCTTTTCAAACAGATCCGTATTATAATTCATATCAAGCCTGAGTTTGCCCTCATCTTCCGTAAAGATCAGGGTCAGATCAAACTGACTCAGGCCGGTTTCATATTCAAAAGGCGTTATCTCCAGATTCTCAAAATCAGCGTTTACCTCCTCAGTATTCTGCAAGACCAGCATCACGTCAAAAAGGGGAGAACGGCTGACATCCCGCTGAATATCAAGTTCCTTCACCAGTCTGTCAAAGGGATACATCTGATGCATAATCGCCTCAAGCGTGGTCTGCCTCACTTTTGCCAGCAGGCTTTTGAATGTCTCATTGCCGCTGACTGTATCTCTCAGTGCAAGAGTGTTCACAAAGAAACCAATCTGATCTTCCAAATCAGGATGGTTTCTGCCAGCAATGGGAGAACCGATGATAATGTCCTCCTGCCCTGTATAACGAAACAGCAGAGCTTTTGCCGCCGTGACCAATGTCATAAAAAGGCTGACTTGGTTTTCTCTGCAAAAGTCATCCATAAGAGCGGTCAGTTTGGCATTCAGAATAAGCGTGGTCGTACTCCCGTTATAGGTCTGGACCGGGGGACGCGGATAATTCGTGGGAAGATTCAGCACTGGCAGTTCGCCGGATAATTTTTTGTGCCAGTATTCCTGATGAATCTTGAAATTCTCGCTGTCCAGGAGCTGGTTGTGCCATGCCGCGTAATCCTTGTATTGTATCCTCAACGGAGACGCGTGAATTGTTTTGCCTGCTGCAAAAGATTTGTGTAGCGTCAGTATCTCATTTTCAAAAACGACAAGCGACCATCCGTCACATATAATATGATGGATATTCATGAGCAATATCCGGCGATCCTCGGAAAGTCTCAATATTTTTACTCTCAGCAGAGGGCCGTTTTCCAAGTCAAGCGGAAGTGCAGCTTCTTTTTTTGCATACTCCTTTGCCAGAGTTTCGTTATCCTCCATCCCTCGCAGGTCACTCTCTTCTATCTCAATGTCCAGAGTCTTACGAATCTTCTGCCTCGGCTCTCCCTGCACAGTGACAAACGTGGTCCGCAATGATTCATGGCGTTCGCAGACGGTTGTGAAAGCATGTTTTAACGCGGAAATATCAAGGTTTCCTTTAAACAGAAAACCCGCAGACTGATTATACGCGATAAAGTTGTCTTCCATTTTATCCAGCACCCAGAATCGGCGTTGGGAATGAGACACCGCATAATGTTCCTGATCAGGAAGCGATTCAATCTCCGCGTACTCACTGGAACCCTGAAGGCATACAACTTCGCTTAACTTTCTGATATTCGGATTATCAAAAAAGTCCTGCATATTGATTTCAATTTCAAATTCTTTGTGTATTCTGGATACGATCCGCGTGGCCATGAGACTGTGGCCGCCCAGTTCAAAGAAGTTGTCATCAATGCCGAGAGACGTTTCAGGATTCAGGATTTCATTCCATATTGAGAGCAGTTTTTCCTGATGTTCGTTTTCCGGTTCAGCATATTTTGCGGATACACTTCTTGAGCCATCTCTCGCCACAGAAAATTTCAGCAAGGCATCGTTGCGCTGTTCCCTGGCTTTTATGTATGTTTCTTTTTCATCTGAGGAGAGAATCTCTGTCTGCCCGGGTTCTGATTCTTCATCTTTCAGGATCGCTTCAAATATCGCTTCAAGATGAGGTGCGATATTTTCTATAATCATCCGGTCATATAGCGACGCGTTATAGATGATACGAAAACTCAGTGTCTCGCCAGGGAATATCTGCACGGAAAGATCGTAATTCGTGAGTTCGAATTGTTCAAACTTGTCAACAACAAACTCGGTCTTGCTCCCTTCCTGAAATTCTCCCAAATCAGGATAATTTTCAAATATCAGGAGGTGGTCAAGCAGATGCTGTTTCAGAACAGTGTCTGCCTGTATGTCAGCCAATGAATAATAATGGTAGTCCTGATTTTCCGCAGCGTCCTCCTGAATTTTTTGCAGCAGGTTTCTGAGCGTTTGTCCGGGTTTTATCTGGATACGAACCGGAATCGCATTGATGAACAGTCCCACGATGCGCTCAATGCCTTTAATATCAGCAGGACGTCCCGACACGGTGGAGGCAAACACGACATCCTCAGTGTCATTGTATTTTCCCAGCAAAATGCCCCAGGCCACCTGAATGACCGTATTCAGAGTTACATGATGATGGGAAGCTGTCTGGTTCAGTCCTGATGTCTTATGTTCGGTGAGGCTGAATTCAAATATTTCCTGAACATAAGCCCTTTTATTTTCGCTGGCAATGCGAGGAAGACCAGCCAACTGGCAATAATCTGACAGATATTCCCGCCAGTAATTTTTGGCTGCGTCAGTATCCTGTTTTTTCAGCCACTTCACATACTCGCCAAAGGGAACGGCCGGAGGGAGTATGGCATCTGTTCCGTTTCTCATGGCATCGTAAATGGCAAGAACCTCTTCATAAACCACGCCCACACTCCAGCCGTCCATGACAATATGGTGAAAACTCCAGGTGACATTGAAGGATTTTTCTCCCAGTTGGAAGAGTGCAATCCGCATCAGAACATCTTTGCTCAGGTCAAAATATCTTTTCTTATCTTTTTTCCTGTATTCTGAGCAGTATGCCCGCTGTTCATCGGAACTGATTGAACAAAGGTCTTCAGAAAGGAAGTCCATCTTGCGTTTCCTGAGAACGATTTGCAGCGGCTGAGGAACATTTTTATGAACAAATACAGTTCTGAAAATATCGTGACGCCGCATCATCTCATTCCAAGCATCCTCAAAGATATGGACATCTATTTCTCCGGAAATATGATAGTTGAACTGTTCAAAATATATCGCGCTCTCTTTGCCATATAAGGCGTGAAACAGGATACCTTCCTGAAGAGGTGTCAATGCGTAGATATTTTTAACATTTTTCTTTGCAAACATAAGAGTACTCCTTGAAATTTGAACTATGAAAGCGGAAGCGGGCTTCAGCGTACTTTTGCTTTCAGCCAGGCGTTTGAACGCCCGGCTTTGCTAATAAATCGGCATCACCAAAATATGATAGCCATAATCACACAACACATCCGTGCATTTCTCAGCCGCGAAAGATCTCAGTTCGATTTCCCGTTCTTCATCATCCGGCGCGGTGACACATACCCATAAGGTGTCGGGATTTTCAGGGCTTTCTGTAATTTCAACAAGCTGAGTTTCAGGATATTTTTTTCTGATGCTGCTTACGACCCCTTCAACAAGCTCTTCCAGTTTGTGGTTCAGTCTCATTTCATTAATTCCTTTCTGATTATTTCGATCATCTCTTCTGACCGGGACACTTGTTTTGAAGCAAGTCTTTTACTGACATCTTTGACAGAATAATCGGCCTGGTCTCTTACAGCCTGCATATCCGTCAGATATGATCTGAATTTGCTTGGAAATACTTTTTTCCTTTTGATCAGTCTCTGACTGAAATCAGCCTGAACTGTACCGTGATCAATTCTGTCTCTTTTGAAACCTTTTGATGCAAGTACGGCTACCGCTGCCTGTAATGTAGCGTAATACGAACGGTTGGCGCATGCATTATACAGTCCGCTTTCAAATAATAACCGTGCCGCTTTCAAATTTTTTTCTGCTTTGGAAAAGAATTCATTTATCATTTCAGCAACTCCTCCTTGCTCAAGCCAGCGAATTAATCCCTCGACAATGTATTATTCTCTGAATCCTTCCGGCATCACTTCCATTTTCTCCGGCAACTGTTCTCACCAATGTCGGAGAATATTTTCTTAAACTGCCATACTTCATACGGACAGATAAGTCTCGGAATCAATTCCGAGGCTGAAGACAGTTTCTTCCGAGGTGGTGTTCAAACATCCAATTTCTAATCTCC
>JAOZLU010000135.1:9610-13363 GCA_029934695.1 Desulfobacterales bacterium
AGGCTGAAGACAGTTTCTTCCGAGGTGGTGTTCAAACATCCAATTTCTAATCTCCTCTTCTCAATTTTTTAAACCTTCCGCCATGAAACGAATGATCTGCCAGCACCACTTTCTGAGGAATTTTGAAAGGTGCCAGTTTGTCTTTGCAAAATGTTCGCATTCTTTTCCGAAAATCCGAAAGCGTTTCCTCTGTGACAAGCTTGACGGCTGCCTGAACCATCTGGCCCGTTATCGGACTTTTTATGCCGATAACCGCAACATCCTCCACACCCGGCATCGCCTGAATCACTTCTTCGATTTCCGCAGGCCAGACTTTTTCTCCGCCAACATTGATGATCTCCGACTCTCTTCCCAAGATTCGGATATAATCGCCGTTCGTCTCCACAGTGTCGCCTGTGTCAAACCATCCGTCCGGGGTAAACGGGCTTGGCGCATTCAGATAACCCATCATGGCGGAAGGTGTCCTGATGTGAAGGATATTGTCAACAATGCGGGTTTTAATGCCTTCTCCGCCAATTTTCATCCACAAAGAATCTGAAGACTCCGATTTTGAGCGCATGATTCCGATTTCCGAGAGGCCGTAAGTTTGCAGCAGGCGAACATTCGGAAAGCATTCGTGAAATTTTCTCAGCGTACTTTCAGGCATGACTTCTGTGCCGTAAGTTACCAATTCAAGGGAACTCAGGTCATATTTGCGATACGCCTCACTGAGCAGCATGAGATTGATAAATGTCGGAGATGTCGGCAACAGTTGAACCTTATGCGTTTCAATTGCCCTGCTTATGTCATCCGGGGAACGGTCCTGCACTGTGACCACACATCCTGCATTGGAAAAGACATGAAACAGCGTGTTGATGCCGCCGATATGATCAAATAATAAAAACGTGAGGGTTCGCATGGCATGACGGCTCACTTCAAATTTTTCCAGCAGAGGAACAAAGTCATGCAGCGCAGCCTTGCTTTTCCCAGTGGATCCCGAAGAGAAGAGAATCAGGCCCGGGTGTCCCCGGTCTTTCAGTTGTCTCAGCAACTCGTGATCTGCTCGGCGGGATATTTTATCAAAAGAGACCGCATCTTCCTGATCAATGGTGATAATATTTTCAACCTGGGCGATCTCACAGAATTCCTCTTTTTTTGCTTTTACCGAAGCGGTCAGCGGCACGACAATACACGAATGTTCTATCAGTGCAAGCAGTAAGGCGACCGCGTTGGGCGAAAAATCCGCTTCCAGCAGAACCACGTCGTTTGCTGATACTGAACTTTCCGCAAGCTGTTTCATCCACTCCCGGAAGGTTTTCAGCAAAAATCTGTATGAATATGTTCTGCCTTGCCAGATGATCGCATCTTTTTCCCTGTTATTTGAAAATATGTCTGACAAAAAATCAGTAAACATCAGATTCCTCCGAGAAACAACGCCTGTCCTGTGATAAAAGAACTCTCTTTTCTGAGAAAAAAATCAGTGACATTGGCGATATCCTCAAATTTGGCAAATCTCGGAATGGCCTGCTGATTTAACAGATTTTGAATCTTTTCTTTCGGAACAGCCGCTATCAGATCCGTTTCAACAGGTGTCGGGCCGATGGCATTCACTGTGATGCCAAAGTCCGCCAGTTCTTTTGAGACAATTTGGGTGAAAGACAGAACAGCGGCTTTTGATGCCGCATAAATGGCTTCTCCTTCCAATTTCAGAGGAACAGCCACAGTGGAAAAATTTACGATTCTTCCGTATTGCTGCTTTTTCATCAGCTTTGCGGCCTCACGGCAGAAAAGAAAGGTTCCCACGAAATTTGTGTTCATAATCTTATGAACTGTCGAGACTGGCGTAAGCAGAAAGTGATTCATGGAGGCGATCCCCGCATTGCTGATGAGATGATCCAGTTTTCCGTGTTGTTTCCGTATGGCGGAAAATATCTTTTTGACTTGGATTTCATCAGATACGTCTGCAATATGATGCTCATATCCTTCCAGATGCCAATCTGCTTCTGAGCGACTGCAACCAATCACCTGATGTCTCTGGGCGAGATAATGTTCCGCCAGAAATTTCCCGATGCCTTTGCCAGTGCCTGTGATCAATGTTATCGGCATTTTCAATTAAAGTTCTCCTTTGATAAGCTTTTGAACGTAATCGGACAAACTGCCGATGGTTCTGAAGGGACTGGTCTTTTGCGACATGGCTTTTTCATCCGCTATGGTCAGAGCAGCATCAAATTCATCTTCAAGACTCTGCTCAACAGCAACGATCAGCGTAACAAGTGCGATGGAATTCAGGACACCGTCACCTCCGAAAAGAGGTGCTTCCGTGCCCAATTCGAGAGGGATTTTGCTTTCCAATTCCTCATTCAGTTCTTTTGCTTCAGCAACAATTATATCAACGATTTTATCATACATGAGAATAATACTCTCCAACTTTTCTTCTGTTAAAAAAAATTAAAATCAGCCCTTAGCCCGTAGGCGGACGGGGTTGCAAACCCCGTCCGGCAGTGAAGTGAACAGTGAAAGTTCGGCAGTGAAAAGGTTTCGGACGGGGTTGCAAACCCCGTCCGGCAGTGAAAATATTTTAAGATACAGGATCAAATATCTTTGTCTGAGAAAGATCCAACGCTATGGCCGCGCATGACAGCCCCACCCCAAATCCGCACAGAATCGCTTTTCCCAGTCTGTTTTCCTCTGTCAGACGCCGGTGTTCCTGAGCCAGCATGAGCGGTATGGATGCCGGGCCTGCATTTCCGGTTTCTTCCATTGCGATGGGAACACTCTCTTTTGAAATCTTCATTATTTTTCTCAGATAGTTGAGCATGAATTTATTTGCCTGGTGAAATCCGAAAAGCGTCACTTGTGATTTTTCCCATCCTTTTTTCGCCAGTAATGCATCTGTCATTTTGGGAACTTCCTGGATGGCAAAATCCATAACTTCCAGTCCGTTCATAAAAATATCTTCATCTGAGCGCATATTTCCGTCTTTTCTTACTGAAACCATTTCCGAATTTTCATCTCTCGGATATCGGGCACCTCCAGCGGGGATAATGAGATGCTCACTGCCTGCGCCGTCGGTCATGATGCTGAAAGCCATCTCACCTGTCCCTTTTTCCACAATGGTGGCACTGCCGGCATCGCCGAATACCATCCGATTAGACTTGTCAAGCGGATTGACAAATCGGCTAATAACATCCCCCGCACAAACCAGCACAGAGTCACAACTCCCGGAACTTACAAGCAGGGCGGCCTGAAACAGACCGTAAATATATCCGGGACAACCGGTGCTGATGTCGAAAGTCGCACATTTTTTTGAAATTCCCAGACGGTGCTGAAGAGATGCACTGGTCGCCGGCAAAATATAGTCCGGTGTCTGAGATACAAAGACAATCCCACTGATTTTCTCTTTGTCTTCATCTGTCAATATGAGACGGGCCGCTTTTTCACACAGATCAGACGCACATACGTCGTCCGGTGCGATCCGAATTTTTGAAATCCCGTTCGTTTTTATAATTCGATTGATTTCATTTTTTTCACAAATATCATAAAGTTCAGTGAGTTCAAACACTTCACCAGGGATGGCAGCCGAGATTGAGCGAACTGTAATGCCATTCAATACTACATTCATTTTTTATTCTCATTTCCTTCCGTGTAAAAATCACAAATAATGTAGGGTGGGTGAAGCGAAGCGAAACCCACCATCCCCCACTTTGGTCTGAACGCATTCATCACAAAATAACGTAGGGTGGGTGAAGCGAAGCGAAACCCACCATCCCCCAC
>JAOZLU010000707.1 GCA_029934695.1 Desulfobacterales bacterium
GATGTTTGATGTTGGATGCTTGAATCTTTTAAAAATAAGGAGGAATCAGATGAGTGCTGAAGCTGAAGTTTACAAACCCGGACATCATATCCGGGTAGTCACCGCTACATCCCTGTTTGACGGTCATGACGCGTCCATAAACATCATGCGCCGAATACTTCAGGATACAGGCGTGGAAGTGATCCACCTCGGGCATAACCGTTCCGTCCAGGAAATTGTGGATGCCGCTGTGGAAGAAGATGCACAGGGCATCGGCGTATCGAGCTATCAGGGCGGTCATGTGGAATATTTCAAATACATGGTGGATCTGCTGAGAGAAAGAGGCGCTTCACATATCAAGGTTTTCGGCGGAGGCGGAGGCGTTATTGTGCCGGAAGAGATCAAAGAACTGGAAGCTTATGGCGTTGCGAAAATCTATTCGCCCGAAGACGGGACAAAATGGGGACTTCAGGGTATTATCAACCATCTGGTTGAAACCATGGATTTTTCCACAGTCGAAAACGCAGACTTCGACTTTGCCAACTTATCTCCGGACAACACACTCATGGTCGCCAATCTCATCACCGCGGTGGAAGAGGCAAAGGCCAATGAGAACGGACATCTTGTCAATCTCATGGCGCAACTGTCGGAAAAAACAGGAGATCGGAAAATTCCGGTTCTCGGTATCACCGGAACAGGCGGCGCGGGAAAATCATCTCTGACAGATGAGCTGATTTTACGGTTTGTTCACGATTTCAAAGATAAGACCGTGGCAATTATCAGTTGCGATCCTTCACGACGCAAAACCGGCGGCGCGCTTCTCGGGGACAGAATCCGCATGAACGCCATCGGCAGTCCCAAAATTTATATGCGCTCACTCGCCACCCGCCGCTCCCACACAGAAATTCCTGACGCACTGTTTGAATCCGTCGAAGTGGCAAAGGCCGCAGGATTTGATCTGATCATCACAGAAACCGCAGGTATCGGACAGGGGGACTCACACATTGTTGATCTGGTGGATCTGTCCATGTATGCCATGACCAGCGAGTTCGGTGCGGCATCCCAGCTTGAAAAAATTGACATGCTTGATTATGCGGATCTGGTTGCCGTGAACAAATATGAAAAGCGGGGCGGAGAAGATGCAGTGCGCGATGTCCGGAAGCAGGTGCAGCGCAATCAGAAAGCCTGGGACAAATCCCCCGAGGATATGCCTGTGTTCGGAACCATTGCCTCCAAATTCAATGATGACGGTGTCACTGCCCTGTATCATGCGCTTCTGGATACCATTGAGGAAAAGACCGGCGTAAAATTCGATTCCAGTCTGCCAAGAACCGATATAAAAACATCCACCTCCAAAACCATTATTATTCCGCCGGACCGCACCCGTTATCTTGCTGAAATTGCCGACACAGTAAGAGATTATCATCAGCATACTGAAGAACAGGCAGGCGCGGTGCGAACGACATGGCATATCAGGGAGACCATGAAATCCCTGGCCGAAGACGACACCTCGGGACTCATTTCACGACTCAGAGAGGAGGTGGCAGACGCTGAAAAATCTTTGGACAAAGAAACAACAACGCTCATTGAGAATTGGGAAGGCATCAGGGAGGCTTACTCCAAGGATGAACTGGTGTATAAGGTCAGGGATCGGGAAATCAGGGTTCCGCTCTATTCCGAATCCCTGTCGCATCAGAAAATACCCAAGATCGCCCTCCCCAAATTCGATGATCCCGGGGAAATTTACAAGTGGCTGCGGCGGGAAAATCTGCCCGGATATTTTCCTTATACAGCGGGCGTGTTTCCGGTAAAACGGGTTGACGAGGATCCCACACGGATGTTCGCAGGCGAAGGCGATCCAGCCAGAACAAACAAAAGATTCAGACTTCTCTCGGAAAATTATGAGGCCAAACGCCTTTCCACCGCGTTTGATTCTGTCACCCTTTACGGATACGACCCTGACAGACGTCCTGATATTTACGGAAAAGTGGGAACATCCGGGGTCAGCATCTGCACACTGGATGATATCAAGGTGCTTTATGGCGGATTTGACCTGTGCGCGCCCAACACCTCGGTTTCCATGACCGTCAACGGGCCTGCGCCAATTATGCTGGCAATGTTCCTTAACACGGCCATTGAGCAGCAGGTGGACAGCTTCAAGGCTGAAAACGGACGGGACCCGAATGAGGATGAGTATCAGAATATCCGTTCCATGGTGTTGAGCAATGTGCGCGGCACAGTTCAGGCAGATATTCTCAAGGAAGATCAGGGGCAGAACACCTGCATCTTCTCCATTGAGTTTGCGCTCAAGATGATGGGGGATATCCAGCAGTTTTTCATAGAGAACCATGTCCGTAATTTCTACTCGGTGTCCATTTCAGGTTATCACATTGCAGAGGCCGGTGCGAATCCTATTTCCCAGCTTGCGTTCACCCTTGCCAACGGATTTACTTATGTGGAGTATTACCTGTCCCGTGGAATGCCTCTTGACAGTTTCGGACCCAATTTGTCTTTCTTCTTCTCCAACGGCATGGATCCTGAATATACGGTCATCGGCAGGGTGGCCCGGCGGATATGGTCCATTGCCATGCGGGAGAAATACGGCGCGTCAGTACGTTCTCAGATGCTGAAATATCATATTCAGACATCAGGGCGGTCTCTGCACAGCCAGGATATTCAGTTCAACGATATCCGGACAACGCTTCAGGCCCTCTGTGCGGTGTATGACAACTGCAACAGCCTTCACACCAACGCGTTTGACGAGGCCATCACCACCCCGAGTGCGGAATCAGTTCGCCGTGCTCTGGCTATTCAGCTAATCATCAACCGGGAGTGGGGACTTGCCAAGAATGAGAACACATACCAGGGCAGCTTTATTGTTGATGAACTGACGGATCTGGTTGAGGAAGCTGTCCTCATGGAATTTGACAGGATAGCAGAGCGCGGCGGGGTCCTGGGTGCGATGGAGACCGGGTATCAGCGGAGCAAAATTCAGGAAGAATCCATTTATTATGAGGTACTGAAGCATACAGGGAAACATCCCATTGTCGGTGTCAACACCTTCCGTGACCCGGATACGGATGATGCGGACCTGACAGAAACCGCCTCATGTATCGAACTGGCCAGGGCAACCGATGAGGAAAAGGAATCTCAGCTGAACCGCCTTGGGGATTTCCAGAAACGGCATGAACAAGATGCACCCGCGGCCCTGGAACGCCTCCAGAAAGTCGCTTTGGCAGGAGATAACATATTTGCGGAACTGATGAATAGCGTCAAGGTATGTTCGCTGGGGCAGATTACCCAGGCTTTGTATGATGTCGGGGGGCAGTATAGGCGGAATATGTAGTTTGATGTTTGATGTTTGTTGTTTGATGTTTGTTGTTTGATGTTTGATGTTTG
>JAOZLU010000708.1 GCA_029934695.1 Desulfobacterales bacterium
TTATAATCCTGTGAATAGTCACTTTTGAAATGAGCTCCTCATGCTGGTCATGAAACTCTGATTTTTCTAATTGGGAAACAAGTATTTCCAAGTTCTTTCTTTCTGACAGACTTTCATCATCAAATAAATTTTCAACAGATTCCCCAATATCTGAAAGAAATTCATAACAACTCAGCAGAATCTTAGAAAGTACCCAAGTATGGAAAATTCTTATTGCATTTGGGGCTTTGTGCAGAAACGGTTCTAAATAGTAATATTTGTTAAAGGACACATAGATTGCCAAGGGCAATTTTTTGTTGTGCAAACATTTATAATAGGCAAACTTCATTTGATGCGTCTTACCCGTGCCTCGTGGTCCGACAATTAATTTTGCCCCTCTTTGGATGATTTTTTTATTTATTCTTTTAAAAAATTCACTTTCAACAGTCCATCTCTCCAAATCTTCATATTCGATATCATCAGCCCGTTCCTCATATTCCTTTTCATCACTAAACATATTATCCATCCTGAATTTTATCCATATAATAAAGCGGTACAGCATTTTGCATAGGATGACAGGGCCATCTGTCTTTACCGATACAAAGTGCCATCTCGCTGTTGATGACATTACCACTTTTTTCAAAAAAGTCAGAAATTAAGTTCATTTATATATAAAAAATGATACTATAAATGACAGAAAGCAATCGGTCAAGACCAAAATTTCATGATTCGGAAAATCCGGCAGTTTCCCAAACTTGCTCCTGCCGACTTGAAGCTACTCCGGCAGCCCCAAAGCTGCTCTGCCGGATTGCCAAATCCGGCAGAAACAGGTTCGGATTTGCCAATCCGAACCGAGCGAGGGGCGAGCGTGGACAAGTTGCTCCTGCCGGATTGCCAAATCCGGCAGAAACAGGGTTCGGATTTGCCAATCCGAACCGGGCGATGGGACCGAGCAGTGGGCGAACTTGCGAATGACGAGCTTATAGCCAATCTTGCAGATATTTTATTCATTTTATTTGACAGAGCAGTCAATTATTGTCAAATATATGATCTTGACAGTGAAAAGTTGAAGGTTGAAAGAAAATAAAACAATGAGGTGAAACATGAAAAAACATATAATTCATTGCCTGAAATGCAACGGGCAACTGATGATCCGCAAAACATGACGCAACATCAGTTTACGTTGCAGGTCATGCGGCGCTGAGTATCCGTTGGAACAATTTGCAGATGTGATGGATGATGTATTTGAAGAGGCCCTTGCAAATATTCCCTGTAACAGACTATGAAAAATGGTGAATTATGAATGGTGAATTATGAATCACCATTCACCATTCACCATTCATAATTCACCATTTTTTTTATGATATTAAACAATCTCTTTCCGGTTTTTGCCCTGCTTGTTCTTGGCAGCCTGTTGAAACATTACAGTCTGACCACCGACGCATTTTTAAAAACATCGGACAGGCTTATTTACTTTATTTTTTTTCCTGTCATGCTTTTCTGGAAGATTGGGGGAGCCTCATCCGTCAGCGGAACGGACTGGGAACTTTGCAAAGCAGCCCTCTGCTCAGTATTGACCATATATGTGTTGAGCAGCATGCATATAACTTTATTTAATGTTTCCGATTACCAAGCCGGCACGTTTTCACAAAGCTGTTATCGCTTCAACACCTATATCGGCATGGCAATTATTATCAATGCTCTGGGAGAAGAGGGCATCAGGCATTTTGGGATTCTGATAGGAGTGGTCATACCTGTTATAAATGTTCTGGCAGTCTCAACCCTGATCTGGTTTTCCGGAAAACGCTTTACTTTATGGGAAAGGGCCTGTCTTACAGGCAAGGCTCTGATCTCCAATCCCCTGATTCTGGCCTGTGTTGCCGGAATTCTTTATTCCAGATTTGTCAACGTGTTTCCTCCTTTTCTGGAAAATTTTTTCCGGCTGACGGCATCTGCTGCCCTGCCTCTTGCGCTTCTTTCCATCGGAGGCGCATTAACCTTTACAAATCTGAAAGATTATATTAGATTATCCCTTGTAGGTTCCATATTCAAATTACTTGTATTTCCTGTGACAGGATATTTTTTTCTGAGAGCGTTTCATGTTACAGATATCCCGTTCAAAGTCGGCATGATATTTTTTACACTGCCGGCATCAACGGCAATTTATGTGCTTTCATCGCAACTGAACAGCGATACGGAGCTGGCATCAGCATCCATTGTGCTTTCGACCATGTTGTCTTTTTTTGCACTGTCTGCCGCGCTTTTAATCTGTTAGACAGTGAAAAGTGGAAGGTGGAAGGTGACCTCTCAAGCCGGACTCTGGCAAAAAAAACATTGCGGACGGGATTGCAAATCCCGTCCGGCTTGAATGTGGCAAAAAGTTGAAAGTTGAAAGTGGAAAGTGGAAGGTTGAAAGTTACTGATTATGACGGATTAAGGAAGGACACCTGCTGAAATCACTGAGCCGGACACAGCAGTCCTGTCCGGGGCTGTCAGACCCGGAAGCCGGACTTTTTATGTGCTTTTCTTTGTGCCCTTTGTGCCTTTGTGTGAGATATCGGCGTGATATGCTGAAATTGCAGCCTCTGAATCCGTTATAATCAGGAAAGTTAAAGATGGAAGGTGGAAAGTTAAAAGTGGAAGGTGGAAAGTGACCATGACAAATTTCAAACTCACAATAGAATATGATGGAAGTGCCTGCCATGGCTGGCAGAGACAGAAGCATGAGCGCACTGTTCAGGGGGATATTGAAAAGGCATTAATGACCATGGCAGGCAGAAAAGTTACCCTGAACGGCTCCGGAAGGACAGACGCGGGAGTGCATGCTTTCGGACAGGTGGCAAATTTCCATTGTGACACAAGGCTTACACCCGAAATTTTCCAAAAAGGGCTGAACAGTCTTTTGAATGATGATATTGTTATCAGGGAATGCCAGTTTGCTGATGAAAAATTCCATGCCCGGTATGACGCAAAAAACAAGACATATCATTACAGGATATTGAATCGCCTGATTCCCGCTGCCATCCGCCGCCAGTATGCCTGGTTCATACGGCAAAAGCTGGATACTGCCGCAATGACATCCGCCATCCCTCATATCATCGGAACATACGATTTCAAGGCATTTGAGGGGACCGGAAGCCCCAGATCCCACACGACAAGATCCGTCCTGAATGCAGAATTTGTTGAACAGGAGGGAGGATATCTGCTATTTGAAATCAAGGCGGACGGATTTTTAAGATATATGGTGCGTAATATTGTGGGAACACTCGCAGATGTGGGACGTTGCAGGATCACGGCGGATGATTTTAAGCAGATACTGCTTTCAAAGGATCGTCATCAGGCAGGCACGACCGCTCCGCCTCACGGGTTATTCCTGATGCATGTCAAATATT
>JAOZLU010001190.1 GCA_029934695.1 Desulfobacterales bacterium
GCGTGGGATATGCCTGCCAAAACAGCAAGAACAATGATCGCTGAGAATATTTTTTCCATTTTTTTGCTCCTTTGTTCACTTTTGAGAGGGTATCTCAATTTGGCAGTTTCGCCTCTATGCGGCATCATAGCCTAAGAGCGGAACTACAAACTGAAAAGTTCTATCTATAAGCATAATGAGATACCCATCATTGCAAAATGCTTATCAAATGCAAATGTCTGATGAATATTGTACATCCGGCATACGGCAAAACTCGTGCAATCTGTAAATGAGAGTATCGCTGAATCATATTGACGAAAAATAGAGACGCCTTTGTCAAAAAGCACTTCATCAATACGAACAATTCTTAAAGCACCGACTTCTCGGGCCTGATATATACCGTCAAAAAACTTGACCGCAAGCTGATAGCCTGCATCATATCTTAGACGTGTGGCTGTTTCATCAAGTACATAGTCCGTTGTCAAAAACTGCTCTCTTCCCTGCTTCAGTTCCGTGTAGATTCGGACAGATTCCTTATGATATCTGTCAGATTTATCCAAAATCGCTATCCATGCACCCGTATCAACGAAGATCATCAGTATCTCCTTTGCCATAGATGATCCTGTCGTGGTTTACAGAGGCATCTGTCCGGTTTGTTTCACAGATACCGATCAGTTCATCAAGAGCTGAATAATCGTCTGGCCGGGTTTGATGCGTTGCTGAGACTTCCGCTGTGTCTGCACAAGGTCGGACTGCATCCGGTTTTTCCGACAGATCGCCACTCCGCGATATGCCATCCGCCATAGTCCCATTCTCAAAAAGCTTTGCCTCCCGCCTGAGATTTTCCTCAATCTCTCTGATTTGATGCTGAGCCCTCTCATGAGGGAGATTGTCAGGCACGTTGAGTGTTATCAGCATAAGTCACCTCCTTTGGATTATCCCGTGTTGTTATAGATTTCGCAGACTGGCCACCAGGCTGCGCTTCATTTCCCGGTGCCCACAAACACCGGCACAACCCTGACCTCTTCCTTCTCGTC
>JAOZLU010000136.1:0-9324 GCA_029934695.1 Desulfobacterales bacterium
CTCCTATGTAAACTGAAAATTGAATATTCAGCAGATCGAAAAATTTTCAGTTGGGTCGTGAAATGCAAAGATCGGATAAGATACTTCTGCCCTCTGTGAATCTCTCTGTGGTTTATAAAAGAATCTGATTATCGAATTTTTATTTTTAACCACAGAGGACACAGAGAAACACAGAGAAACATGTGAAAACTCTGTGCAGTTATAAGAATACAGTCTGCCCTCTGTGAATCTCTGTGTTCTCTGTGGTTTATAAAAAGATTTGGTCATCGAATTTTTATTTTTGACCACAGAGGACAGGAACATGATTTTCACGGTTTCATGCTTTCCGGGCTGTGATAATGATGATATCACTCATCAGTTCTATTTTCTTCCAGTTCGGAATAAGCTTTTTACCTTCTTCGCTCATCTTGAGTTTCACCCATCGGATTTCGGAAAAACCAGCCATTGACAGAGTCTTTTCATAGCTTTCCTTTTTCCAGAAACGTCTCATAAAGGAATATAATTTCTCTCCGTTGCTTCCATGAATATGAACACGAACTCGTGAACCTTCCGCAAAGGGTTTGTCCACCCATTCCGAAGAATTGTCGAGACCAGGAATATAGCGCTGAATCGGAATCTCAGGGTTATTGTTAATGCATACAATACGTCCGCACGGTTTGAGATTTGTTGCAATTCCCAGGGCAAACGCGTTTAATTCTTCTTTTGTTGTGGCATAATGAAGAAGAAAAGAAGGCGTCACCAGATCAAAATCATCTAAATGCGGAAGATTTGCAACATCATATAACGCATACCGAATTCCCAGCGGACTTTTATCTTCCTCAGTCTTTGCCAGTTCAAGCATTTCGCTGGAGTTGTCAACTCCTGTAACCTTTGCTCCTCTTTTTGCAAGATAACGGGAGGATATGCCTGAACCACATCCGATATCCAAGATTTTCAATCCTGAAACATCTCCACATTGGTTAAGCCAGGTTGAATAAAAAAGATATTCATCAAGAGGTCCAATATCATAAATATTTGCGATCTGATTATACTGAGACATGCTGTTTCCCTTTGTTTATTTTCCTCGTGTCTGATTACGTTGCTCGGCTCGGCCTACATGGCTCGGCTCGGCCTACATGGCTCGGCTCGGATTGGCAAATCCGAGCCATGCATCGCCGGGATTTGCCAATCCAGGCGAAAGCAAAGCGGGTGACTTGAATCTGAAGATGACGTATTAAATACAATCACTTTATACTCTTCGCTTGCGCTTTTGGGAAATATGTTTCAACGCACTCGGTCAGCAACGAATTCAGTTCTTTAAAAATCTTATCGGGATAATAGTAGCGTTCATGATATGTCTGTTTCTCAGGACACTCGACATATTGCATGAGTTCTTCGGCAACTCCCGGATAATGTCTCAGAATTTCATGATGCCCTCCTTTTTTGTGAAAAAAAGTAAGGGTTTCAATCGTTACATCAGATTCATCAAATCCCCTGCAATCGCTCAGAAATTTCTTAACATGCTTGAAAAGTTCTCTGTATTTCAAAAAGACTCCCTCCCGATAGAAAATCGGGGAAAATATAAGATGGATCCGATACCCATGGGCCAACAGTTCCCTTATCGCTGACAATCGCTGTTCAAGAGGAGCGGTTTTCTTTTCATAGGAATCAATGAATTCCGGCAGGTTGAGCGTGATGCCGACTCGTACCGTCCCTTTGGGGGAAAGTTCGAGCAGATTCCGGACATTATCTGATTTTGTGACCACCTGTAATTGTACCTCCGGATCAAAGGTATCAGCCCACTGCCTGATCACATCGCTCAGAATACCTGTTGCCGGTTCCAGTTCCACCATGTCCGCCATATTGCCCAATTCAAAGATCAGCGGTCTCCTTTCATCTGTCTGGCAAATCCCCTGGATCATTTTCATTGCCGATTCAAGATCAGGATAAATTGCAATATACGGAACCTCCTGAAGCGTATAGAGTTGCATGCAATATGAACAAAAATTGGGGCACCCCGTAACGACATTGAAGATATAATCAGAAGCCAGGTCGTATGTGCCTTCTCCGACCTTTTCTACCGCAAACCCGTATCTTCGGGTCACAACGAGCGTGGATTTCATTTCAACGAGCGTTTTTGGAAAGGGTTGAAACTGGTCGAAACAAATATCCTCATGGTCAATTTCCTGATAGCGCGTTGACGGATTATCAGAATATAATTTTTTGAATCGTTTTGCTATGGGAAAATCAAGGGAGTCATTATCTATAATGACGACACTCGGATTGAAAATTCTCACTGATTTTGTTCTCCTTTCTTCTCGGAAATCCATCCGATCCTGTCAAAGTATTCAAAATATTTTTCAAACAAATGATAGTCAATTTCCGGGACAGCAATGCCGCTTTCCTTCAGAGCGTCCGAAAAGTTTGTGCAGTCAACGGATTCTTCTGATGACAACAATTCTCCTGACAAAGGCTCGCTGAAAAAAGGAATCAGGGTTTGCAGATGATCATGATCCTGCATATCTTCGGAATAAGAATTTAAACGCTGATACCATTTTTCATAAGAAAGCGTTTTCAGATGATGCCCCTGTTTTTTTATAAAATCGGTCAGTATCCCTTTATGAGTGGAAACAGGGTTCGCCACATGAAAGATTTTTCTTTTCAAAGAAGAATTTTGTCGTGAAAGCCAGACAATAGCCGATGCTGCGGTATCCGCGGGAATCATATTTTCATACGAATGATCCTCGGGCGCGGATTGAAGCAGGATACATGCTTTGATAAACCGGCACATAAAATCTTCTGTATTCCATGCGCCGCTTTCTGTGGTTCCGATCACCCGCGAGGGCCTATAGACACACACAGGCAATCCCTGCCGGCCAGCTTCTGTGACAAGCTTTTCCGCCACCCATTTGGATTGGGCATATCCGTCTGCCAGTCCTTCGGGTTCTCCTAATTCGCATTCTTTTTGAACAGGATGCGAACCAAGGACATCAAGTGTGGAGATATAATGGATCGGACTTGCTCCGCGTCTGCATGAGAGACGAATAACTTCCTTGGTTCCTGATACATTCGGTCCTTTCAGCAGTTCATAAGGATACAGGAAGTTTACCATTGCCCCGTTGTGGTAAATCGCCTGAATCTTTTCCGAAAGCGCGTCGAAGTCCTGGCGTGAAAGTCCGAACAGGGGAGCGTCCAAAGTCCCGGGTATCGCTATGATGCGGTCTGCGTGTTCATTGATTTGCAGTTCATATTTTTCTGCTGTCTTTTTCAGCCGTTTTATCCCTTCCCCGGGATCACCCGAGCGTATCAGACAATGAACACGGGCTTTTGTCTGCCGGAGAATTTCTTTGAGCAGAAATATTCCCAGGAATCCGGTCGCGCCTGTCAGAAAAACATCCCGCGGTTCTGTCACATAAGAAGCAGAAACTTCTGTTACCCGGATAGCGATATCAAGAACTGCTTCTTCGGACAAATCCGGTATCTGAGAATCCTTTGAACCGGCCTGCTCCAGAAACAGATTCTCAGCCATATCCGCAACACTGGGATAAAGAAACAAAAATTTGAGCGTAATTTCAGTATTCATTTTCTCAGATAACGCAGATACCAGTTTGACAGCTTGTAACGAATGTCCGCCCAGTTCAAAAAAGTTGTCATAAATCCCGATCTGTCTGCGATTCAGAACCTTTTCCCAAACAGATGTCATGATTTCTTCAGCAGAATTACGCGGGGCCGCATACTCCTGCTGAATATCATGCTGATCCGGTTCAGGCAATGCATCTCGGTCAATTTTTCCGTTATTTGTCAGGGGAAGAGATTCCATAAAGATAAAAAAAGACGGAATCATATAATCAGGCAGTCTTTTTCTGAGATATTCCCGCAACGCTCCCTTATGCAGTTCATTTCCGGGCTTTTTAACAACATAAGCAACAAGTTGTTTATCACGGGCATTTCTTTCTTTTACGGCAACCGCATTATTCTCCACTGCCGGATGTTCCGACAATACAGTTTCGATTTCCCCCGGTTCTATCCTGAATCCTCTGAGGCTGACCTGTTGGTCAATTCTGCCGAGAAATTCGATATTACCGTCCGGAAACCAGCGGGCCAGATCACCAGTTTTATAAACCCGGGCTTTGGGATCATTACTGAACGGATCAGGGACAAATTTTTCTCTGGTCAGTTCCGGTCTGTTGAGATATCCCCTTGCAAGCCCGGATCCGCCGATATGGATTTCTCCCGGAACACCGATCGGAACAGGATTGCCGGAACAGTCAAGAATATATATCTTTCGATTCGGCAGGGGCCGGCCAATGGGAATACTTCTTCTTGGTCTTATCTGTTCATCGCCAGGAGAAATCTCAAATATGGTCGCGGTTATTGTTGTCTCCGTGGGACCGTATTCATTCAGCAAACGCACTGAACATGCAACTGGCAACTGGTAATAAGATGCTGTTGTTTCCATCGGAAGAATGTCTCCCGCGCTGATAACAAGTCTGAGCTGATCCGGGAAAGATGCGCTGTCTTTCAATAACTGGCTGAGATATAGCGGCGGAAATTCTGCCACTGTAATGTTGTAATTTGAAACATTTTTACAGAAATCTGATACAGACCATAAGCTGTTGTCGCGCAGCACCAAGGCAGCTCCTGATGTGAGCGCGGAAAATATCTGAACCACGGAACCGTCAAAACTTACAGATGCGAATTGAAGTACCCTGTCGTCAGGATTCATCTGGTAATATTTTCTGACATGACATAAATGCCCGGTAATTGCACCATGAGAAACCATAACGCCCTTGGGTTTTCCTGTGGAACCGGATGTGTAGAGAAGATAAGCAAGGTTTTCCGGTTCCGCACCGGATATCGGATTTTCACCGTTCCCGGCAAGTTGAAAATCAAAGGTATCCAGAGAAACGATATCCGCGCTCACAGGAGGCAGAATATTCATTACCTTCTCCTGCGTGAGCAGTAGCGACACATTTGAATCTTTCAGCATAAACTCGATGCGTTTTTCAGGGTACTCAGGATCAATCGGCACATAAGCGCCGCCCGCCTTCAGAATTCCCAGGATTCCCACAATCATTTCCACAGAACGCTCGACACACAGCCCTACCAGCATATCAGGTCTTACCCCCTGTGACAGCAGGTGACATGCGATCTGATTAGCCCGGGAATTCAGTTCCGAATACGTCAGACTCTGATCTTCAAACAGAAGGGCTTGAGCGTTTGGTTTTTCATTAGCCTGCTCCTCAAACAGATGATGAAGACATTTTCCCTCGTTCCCAAGCTCCGGTTTGGCGACAGTATCATTCCATTCCACAAGCACCTGGCGCTTCTCAGCCTGGGTCATCATGGGAAGTTGGGAGATTTTTCGTTCGGGGTTCTCTGCTATGCCTTCCAGCAGAGTTTGAAAATGCCCGGTCATTCTCATAATGGTATCTGCATCAAACATATCCCTGTTATATTCAAATGCTCCTCTCAGTTCTGTTTCGCTTTCTTCCATAAGCAGTGACAGATCAAACATTGTCGTATTGTATTCAATTTCAACGGGAGTCATGGTAAGCCCCGGGAGTTTGACCGAGGATACAGGGGTATTCTGCACAAACATCACCTGGAAAAACGGATGATGACTGATATCTCTTCTCACGCGCAATTCATCCACCAACTGCTCGAACGGAATATCCTGATTTGCATAAGCATCTAAGGTCATGTCTCTTACACGTTCCAAAAGCACGGTAAACAAGGGATCCCCGGACAAGTCTGTTCTGAATACCAGATTGTTGAGAAAAAAACCGATGAGCGCCTCTGTATCTTTGTGATTTCTGTTTGCAACAGGCGATCCCACCAGGATATCTTCCTGTCCTGTGTATCTGTGAAGCATCGCGGCAAAACCTGCAAACAGGGTCATAAACAGACTCACGCCGCTTTTCTGGCTGAGATGCCGCAGTTGTTCGGCTGTCCGGTCATGAATGCCAAAACTGATGGTTCTTCCGTTATAGCCCTGAACAGGGGGACGGGAGCGATCAGCGGGCAGCTCGGACAGCTCGGGCGCATGCGCCAGTTGTTTTTTCCAATATTTCAACTGGGACTCTGTGATGTCCCCTGCCAGACGCTTTCTCTGCCATTCGCCAAAGTCGGCATACTGAATCCTGAATTCGGGCAGCAAAGAAGGCGCATCTTGGGAAAAAGCTTTGTACAGTATTTCAAACTCCCGCATAAATATGCTCACAGACCAGTCATCCGACACAATATGGTGCATGGTAATCAGCAGGATCGGATCGCCCTGATTTGGTTTCAAAAGACTTGCTCTGATCAGAGGGCCTTCTGAAAGATCAAAGGGTTTCTGCCCTTCTTGCACTGCCATACGCATAGCCTCATCTTCTCCGGATGCATCAGCGATCCGCAGCGACAGCCTGAGATTCGGAAGAATGGTCTGAATCGCTTGCCCGTGTTTTGCCGGAAATATGGTTCTCAGGGACTCGTGCCTGCGAATGATCTCATTCAGAACTTTCTCTGTCATCTCTGTATTGAGTTCTCCGCTGATCCGCATGGCTATGGGCATATTATAAACCGGGCTTTGCCTTTCTTCAAACTGATCCATAAACCAGAGACGCTGCTGCGCGAAAGACAAAGGGATTTCCTTATCCCTGGGGATTACGGGAATAGGCAGCGTCATAAGTTCATCTTTCTGATACCGGACAGAGGCAATCCTTTCGCTTAATTCCGCGATGCACGGAGATTCAAATATGGCGCGCACAGGCAGATCTGTGTGAAACGCTTCCCTGATCCGGGAAATAATCCGGATGGCAAGCAAAGAATGGCCCCCGAGTTCAAAAAAGTTGTCTTCGATTCCCACCTGCTTGCAGTGCAGCACCTCTGCCCATACAGACGCGATAATCTCCTGAACCTGGTTCCGGGGAGGGACATAAACACGGCTGGCATCCCCCGGATCCGGTTCAGGCAGGGCCTTGCGGTCAATTTTGCCATTGGGTGTCAGGGGCAGTTCATCCATAAACACATACACACCCGGGAACATATAATCAGGGAGTTTGTCTTTCAGATGCGCGCGCAACTCTGATCTTGTAATTTCCCGGTTCTTGTCCGCAACGATGTATGCGGCCAGTTGTTTGTCTTCAGAAGGAGCCTCCCATACAATCACCGCTGCTTTGAGGATGCCCGGGTGATCTGTGAGCGCGGACTCGATTTCTCCCAGTTCGATGCGAAAGCCCCGAATCTTGACCTGGCTGTCAACACGTCCCAGACACTCAATTCTTCCGTCAGGCAGGTACCGGGCCAGATCACCGGTATTGTATATGCGGTTTTCCGGGTCATCGCCAAAGGGATTCTGAACAAACTTCTCAGCAGTCAGTTTCGGACGTTTGATATATCCTTCTGAGAGTCCGTGCCCCCCGATATATAACAGACCTGCCACGCCCACCGGAACCGGCTGCATTCGGGAGTCCAGAATATAGATACTGGTATTGTCAATGGGTCTGCCGATGGTGATATCCCGTGCATTTGTGATCTGCTCCGTGGTTGACCAGATCGTGGTTTCAGTGGGGCCGTACATGTTCCACAGACTGCCCGCTCCCTGATCAGAGTCAGGGACAAGTTTTCGGAGAAGCGTTTCTCCCAAGTCCGGGGGCAGGGGTTCTCCGCCGCAAAGCACTTTGAGGTTCGGACTCCCCTGCCATCCGCTTTCTTCCAGCAATCTCCAGGTCGCGGGGGTGGCCTGCATGATCGTGACATCATGGTCGTTCATCAGTTTTTGCAGTTGATGTCCGTCCGTACATGCCTCCTGATCAGCGACCACCAGAACCCCTCCTTTTATAAGCGGAAGGAAAATTTCAAGGACAGAGATATCAAAGCTTATGGTGGTCACGGAAAGCAAAATATCCTGATCTGTAAGCCCCGGCTCCTTGCCCATGGTATTCAGAAAGTTGACCACCGCGCGATGCGATATCTGAACCCCCTTGGGCCTGCCGGTGGAACCTGAGGTAAACATGATATACGCGAGGTTTCCGGGATGAACCTGAGTGATCGGATTGTCCCGGGTTCCCGGCCCGAAAAGGGGTTCAATGGTGTCTGTGCAGATACATTTCAGATCATAGTCAGGCACGGAGCTCAGGAGACTTTGTTGGGTAACGACCACTGAGAGTTCGGAATCCTCCACCATATAGCCCAGCCGATGCGAGGGAAAAGCGGGATCCATGGGTACATAAGGAGCTCCGGATTTCAAAATTCCCATAAGCCCGACAATCATTTCAGCGGAACGCTCTATGTGAATTCCCACCGGGGACCCGGGTTCCATATCAAGGGACAAGAGAACACGGGCCAGATGATTGGCTCGCGCATTCAGTTCCCTGTATGTGATGCGCTCATCTTCAAATATCAGGGCCGGCGCATCCGGCATCCGGTCTGCCTGTGCTTCAAACAGGTGATGGATGCACTTGTCCGAGGGATAGTCCGCGTCTGTATGATTCCATCGGATAAGGATCTGATGGCTTTCCTCTTTTGGCAGAAGGTTCATATCTCCGACCGGGATGTCCGGATATCGGAGAATCTCTTCAAAGAGGAAAATGAAACGGGCTTTTATCAGTTCGATTTCCGATTCCCTGAAGCAGCCGGTATTATAGGAAAGGTCAAGGATCATATCCTGATCTGCTTTGTATTCCCGGATAGTTATGGATAACGCAGTCTGGCTGAATCCGCTGGATAAAACAACGGGTTCGGCAGAAATTCCGTCAAAGCATATCTCATGGTCATACTTTTCATAGGAAAATGCAATGTCGAACAATTGCCGGCGTCCTTCTTTACAGATGCCGAGACTTCTGTTGATTTCGCTCATTGGAAAGCGCTGACGCAGGTAATCTTCTCTCAGGGATTTGCCAACAGATACGATAAGTTCCTTAAAATTGAGATCCCTGCCAAAAGCAAAGCAGGACGGGATCATCCCGGTGAAGAGTCCCACGGTCTGTTTAAAGGCTTCTGTGTCCCGGTTCAGGAAAGGGAGTCCCACCACAAATGTCTCTTCTCCCGAAGTTCTCTGAAAATAGACATACAGGGCAGAAAGAATAAAATGAAAAGGCTCTGCATCATAAGTTTGTGCAAAGTCGGCCATCTGATTGAAAAGATGACGAGTGATGCAAAGCGATGCGGATCCGCTTTGTACTGCTTTGGGGTCATAACGCCGCGGGATAAGCGGCCCCGGGACTTGGCTGTATTTTGCCAGCCAGTAATTCTGATGAACTGAAAATTCTTGGGAATTCAGATACTCCCGGTCATCCCGGATAAACGCCGTATAAGAGCTGCTGTCCGCGTCGGGCGGGGGATTTGCCAATCCCCCGCGAG
>JAOZLU010000136.1:9424-13314 GCA_029934695.1 Desulfobacterales bacterium
GCCGTATAAGAGCTGCTGTCCGCGTCGGGCGGGGGATTTGCCAATCCCCCGCGAGCATCAGGGATAAACGCCGTATAAGAGCTGCTGTCCGCGTCGGGCGGGGGATTTGCCAATCCCCCGCGAGTATCCTCATGGCCATGTCCGCATAATCTGTTATACGCGGAGGCCACTCTCCGGATGCAAAGGGAAACTGCCCATTCGTCAATAATCAGATGATGGTATTTTTGGAACCAATAATAGGAATCATCTGAAACCTTTATCAGCATAAAGCAAAACAGGGGGGTTTCGTAAATCTGAAACAGCCTGCGGAATTCTTCCTGCATGAGTTCCAAGGCTTTCTGGCTGGCATTCTCATGATCGGAAAAATCATAAAAAGGGATTTCTGCGCTGATCTTTTTCCGGAATTCCTGTATCGGTACTGGAAGTTCTTCATGAAGGATGATCCTAAGCGCGTCATTTTCACTGATCAATTGACGGATCGCATGTTCAAACCGGTTTCTGTCAACGGAACCCTTGATCTTCAGATATCCCCCGATGTTATAAACAGGAAGATCGGCATGAAGCATCTGATCAAGCCAGATTTCCTGCTGTACGGATGTGAGCGGATAGTATTTGAGTGAATTCATATCTTTCTTCTGCTAAGGCGTTGTAAATGAACAACTCATCGGTTTTCATTGTGTCCTTTCCGCGTCTGCGCCTTTGCGAGACAGGCTCCGATGACTTATTTATTTACAGATACTTAATAAGAGTAATGGAAGGAAAAACTCCGAATATTTTCCTTGTTTCGATAAACCTTTCCTTTAAAAATATAATCAGGACAGATACTGTTTTTATGCAAACTTACAGTACAATCAAGATTCATAACGTCCTCTTTTTTCAATGTAAAGGATTTATCTTCATCACAAGACATATAAAAAGGTGCCCAGCAGGTTCCTCTGAAGCCGTCAATCATTGTATGGGAGTCAACATACAGGTTGATCCACAGCAGCAGGCCGTCAAAACCGGTGTCAGACAAGACAGGGAAGGACATGGACTTTGCAAACTCGGGGAATATTTTGCTCTCGTTGAATCTGATATCTTCAAAAATCTGAGGCTCGGAAACAAAATGGGATTCCGGAAAGTTGAAGAACCTGTAGCATGAGCCAGGGGTGCCCGGGTCATGTTCCACATTATGGCTTCTGACAAGCTTGTCCGCAAACTCATCATGGCAAACATTGTCAGGAAAAGACACAGGGACCATCTTGGTGACGCATCTGTCGGGAAGCATGATGCCCCCGTCCTTCAGAAATCTTTTTGCATCTTGCAGTATGACAGCAGCCCCTTCGCACCCGCCGATCTCTCCAATTATTTCAGATACGCAGATATCAACTTTTTCCGGCAGATCAACATCCAAAGCGTCGCCTTCGATTATTCTGACTTTATGGGACAATCCCTTTTCATCCAAAAGATGCTCCGCCTGATTTGCGGCATCTTTCTCCGGCACCACGGCGTAGACAGATTCTGCTCCGGCCTCCGCACATATCAGGGTCATCGGCAAGGTCGCCCCTGCATCGATATCCACAACTTTTTTGCCTTTTGCCCATTTTTTTATGACATTCCTGTATGAATCCAGTCGGGTTTTGTCATGGACCATGGTTTCATACATCACATTGTCCCATGCGTCGCAAACCCCGAAAGCTGGCATCGTAAACGTCTTTTCTATCATGCGCTTCCACAGTTCGGCCGAAATTTCTCTGTTTTCCATAAAAGCCATCCTCCACTTCGTCAGTGTTTCATGTTTTGCAAATGTCCATCTACTTAACTTAACTCAGGATAATCTTAAATTGGACACATATTCCTGCATAAGTTCCAATGCTTGTGAAAATTTTTCAGCGTTGACCCCGAAATTCATCCTGACATAGCCTTCCATCTCAAAAGCAAATCCCGGAAGAAGGGATACCTGGTATTCTTTCAGCAAGTTTTTGCAGAAATTTTCGGAACTCATGCTGTTTTTCAGCTTGGGGAAACAGACGACTCCGCCTGTGGGGGGAGCATATTCAAAAATATCCTTGTTCTGATCCATAAACTCGTTCAGCGCTCTGAGATTGGGCAAAATATCCTGTTTTTTGTTTCTGATGAGCTTTTCCCTGTGTTTCAGGGAAAGATATGCAACGTAATCCGTAATCCCAGGAATCGTGTGGGTCAGGTAATCTTTGTAATCCCTGCATTCCGCAAGTATTTCAGGACCTCCGATCAGCCAGCCGATCCGGATGCCTACGATGCCGAAACATTTGATCATGGAGCCGGTGGCATAGGTCTTGTCATGATGCGGCTTGCAAATATCATAGCCCGAAGGAAGGATATCTGTTCCCTCGCGGAGGGGGAGATAGCGATAATGCTCGTCAAATAAAAGAAATGCGTCGTTTGTTTTGGCAATATCCGCGATCCGGAGCATTTCTTCATCAGAGAGTGTCCACCCAAAGGGATTGTGAGGGGTATTGATAATGATCAGCTTTGTCCGAGGTGTCACGGCATGTTCCAGCTTTTCCATGTCAGGCCTTCCGTTCTCACACTCCGAAAGATCCAGGAACTTCATATCACATCCGATGGAAATGGGAACCTGGTACAGGCATTGAAACGCAGGAAAATGGCACACGACCTCATCGCCTTTGTTTAAAAGGATATTAAAAAAAGCAAACAGGGCTTCTGACGTGCCATTGGCCACCATGAGGTGTTCCATGTCAACATTCTGATATGAATTGCAAATCTCCTTTCTCAGGCCCAATGATCCCCGGGTGTCGTTGTTTCCCAGGAAAATGTGATGAAATTCTTCGATATCAGTATCGCAGATATTGAGAAATTCTTCCAGGGTGAAGTCCTGGCATCCGCTTTCCCCAAGATTATATTTGACATTCTGGGTGTCAATCAGCCAGTCTTCCATAAAAAAACGCTTGATTTTCATATCATCTCCTCTCTCACCAGATATTGATATGCTGCTTTGCAGTCACAATCCGCGAGGGCCAGGTCTGAGAAATCCTGTGTTTTGTTAAACAGTTCGATTTCATTCACAACTCTTTCGTAACATTTGTCACAGCTATAGACCATCCTGTCCAGAGACAGGCTTTCATCGCTTAACCCGATAAAAACCGAACCAAGGTGATGTGTGCGTTTTACCACCTCGACCACGCTCCACAAATTGGCCAGACGATATTCCTTGTTGTCAAACAAGGTTTCCAAATCCGTATTCTGGCAGATAAACACAGGTTCAAAAGCGACTCTGGCGTTCACCTGATATTTTCGGGCAGTGTCAAAGACATAGATCGCGGTGTCAACAGCGTCTCTGATGGCTTCTTTTTCTGACAACCCGGGCGGTTTCACCAGCACATACGCCATCAGATCACATCCTGCTGATTTCACATCTGCCACAGACTGCTCAAAATCATCTTTTGACAGGTTTTTACGGATAATTGTATTTCGGATATAATCATCAGCGCTTTCCAGCCCGATTCTCAATTCGAGGATTTTATCCCCTGACCATTGCCGGCATTCCTTCAATTTTTCAACGCTCACATACTCGGCTCTGGATTCGATGGTAATTCGTCTGATTTTTTCCAAATCAGCAGCCTGGCCCAGCAAAGCTTTCCGAGCCGCGGGGCCGACTTCACGATCATTGAGAAATGATCCCAACGTCAGCAGGTCAATTTCCTGTATGTCGTGCCCATCCAAGGTTTGCAGAACATATCGGAACTGGCCTGCGATTTGGGTGTCCCCGATATTTTCCCCTGCATTTTTCATAAATCCGCAGACCGAACATCCCCCGGTTTTCCGGGCGTATTCACATCCATTTGTTCTTAACACAATCATTAAACGATTTGTCGGGATTCCCCGGATGTTTACCGGGCCGATTTTCA
>JAOZLU010000709.1:0-1705 GCA_029934695.1 Desulfobacterales bacterium
TGATGTTTGATGTTTGATGTTTGATGTTTGATGTTTGATGTTCGATGTTTGATGCTTGATGTTTGATGTTTGATGTTTGATGTTTAAAGAAATTCAGCTTATCTGTCAAGTCGAATCGCCTGAGTGATAAGTACCCGGCCAAAAATTTTCCGGGATTTTTTCCTGAGAAAACAGCTTTCACAGACCACGGATGAACGCGGATAAATCCTCTGCAGACAGGCCGTCCGCGTTTATCTGCGTTCATCCGCGGTTCACAATTTAAAAGTTGTTCCTCATATGCAGATACCTGAAAATATATGGTTAGGTACTTATGTCCGCTCGGTTCGGACTTCGGCGTGAGCTCAGTCGATTGACAAATCCGGATTGCCTGCCGGATTTGTCAATCCGGCAGAAGCGGGACACTGGCACTGATGACGGCTGCCGGCTTCTGTTTTAAAAAAACCCTTGTTTCAGAATACAGAGGGTGGTACAAAATTTTTAATTGAGGATATTTGATGAACAAATCAGACAAAAAAATTTTTGGGACCCTGTTCTTTTCCATATTTTCTGTCGTTATCGGAGTGGGAATCGTTGTCCCCCTGCTGCCGGTTTATGCCCATGATCTTGGTGCCAGCGGCCTGTATATCGGGATGATCTTCGGGGCGTTTTCCATTTCAAGGACATTTCTTTTACCTTATTTCGGAAGACGCTCGGACAGGAAAGGCAGAAAACCCCATATTGTGGCAGGCATCTTTGCCTACGCGCTGATTTCAGTTGCCTTTATGTTTTCAGATACAGTTGAGGCCCTTATCGCCATACGGTTCATCCAGGGAGCAGCCTCCGCCATGATCATGCCTGTTGTTCAGGCTTATGTGGGGGATATGACACCGGACAGACGCGAAGGCTTCATCATGGGACTGTTCAACATGTCCGTATTCATGGGACTGAGCATCGGCCCGCTGATCGGCGGAGTGTTCAAGGATTTGTTCAGTCTCCGGTTCTCCTTTTTATGTATGGGGCTGCTTTCGCTTGTCAGCTTCTTTTTAAGCCTTTTCCTGCTTCCGCCCACAAGCTCGGAACGGGCTGTATGTCGGGAAGAAAACCCCGCAGGCTGGAAAGAACTCCTCAGGGACGGGGATATAGCGGGCCTCTTTTTCTTCAGATTCAGTTATACAGCATGTATCGGGATTATATGGAGTTTCCTCCCAATTTTTGCGGATATGGAGTTTTCACTTTCCAGCTCTTCCATTGGCATCCTCGTCATGCTCGGGGTTTTTGTCAGCGGGGTGATGCAGACGCCTATGGGGTTTCTGGCAGACAGAATCAGCAAAAAAATGATGATTGTCATCGGCGGGCTGATGATCTGCTGTGCAATGCTTTCTTTTCAGTGGGTGCGAGGCTTTTGGGATATGTTTTTTGTCAACGCTCTGTTCGGTCTGGGGGGAGGTGTCTCCATGGCTCCCCATACGGCAATGGCGGTACAAAAAGGTAAGGGAAACAAAATAGGAACGGGGGCCATGGGGTCTGTCATGGCCCTGATGACTGTGGCGCACAGTATGGGAATGATGGCAGGGGCTATCCTTGCAGGTCTGATAATGGATATTTTTCAGCTTCGCCATGCCTTTTTTTTCGGATTTGTCATCATGGCGATTGGCCTTGCCTTGTTTTTATACATGGGAAAATTCCAGACAGTGAAAAGCCAATGAGTTGAAAATCCCGGGTCTGC
>JAOZLU010000709.1:1805-3366 GCA_029934695.1 Desulfobacterales bacterium
CCCCGTCCGAAACTTATGCTGCCGGGGACTGACAGAACATCATCAAATTTTATGAAATCTGAGAAAGAATGGGAAAGAAAATGAGACATTCTGAAAATATTCTTATTTTGGGACTTGGCGGCATCGGCTTTTATCTGGCGAAACGCCTGATACACGAAGGGTACGCTATCACAGCCATAGAGTCGGATAGCAGACTGCTTAAATATGCTGACGGGAAAATGGATGCCCGGCTGATCATGGGTAATGCCATGAGTATCAAATGCTGGAAAGAAGCCAACGCGGAGAAAATGGATTATCTTATCGCCGTCACTGACAATGACGCTGTGAATATGCTCTCCTCAATGATTGCGTACCGCTTCGGAATTCAGCGTAAAATTGTCCGGGTTCGCTCCCTGGAGTTTGGGAACAAAGATTCTGTCCTCAAAGCTGAAGATCTGAACATTGATCTGTTTATTCACCCGGAAGAGCTGGCCGCACAGGAAATTGTAAGACTGATCAAACGCACGGCAGGGAACGAAATAATAGATATTGCCCAGGGACAGATACAGGTCATGGCCACCCGCATTCATGAAACATCGCCCCTGGCTCACAAAAACCTGATAACAATTTCCCGGGAATATGATTTTCCTTTCCGGGTGGTTGCCATCGCCCGGGGAATCACCACTATCATTCCCGGAGGAGAGCATGAGATTTTACCCCAGGATCAGGTTTTTATCATGGCCAGCAAAGAAAATTCCCCCCGCCTGATGGAACTGACAGGCATAAAACAGCAGCGTCGCCATCGGGTGATGATCCTCGGCGGCGGTCTGGTGGGAAGCCGGGTGGCCGAGTTGCTGGGAAAATCCGTCAAAGTCAGACTGATTGAAAAGGATGACAATCGTACTGAGGAACTGTCCTTCAGATTAAAAAATACCGAGGTTCTGCACGGAGACGGATCTGATGCGGATATTCTGGATTTGGCAGGGATTTCGGATATGGACACATTTATCACCACGACCGGGGAGAATGAAACCAATATCATGAGCTGCCTCCTGGCGAAGCATCTGATGAATATGAAGAATTCCAATTCCCACAGTAAGCAGAGAAAAACAATTGCCCTGGTTGATAAAGAGGAATATCTGGTGCTGGCTGCCACAACCGGGTCAGATATCGCACTGAACAAAAAAATCCTGGCAGGAAATGAGATACTGAAATTCATCCGCAGAGGTGAACTGCTTTCCGTGGCCCATCTGCACGGATTCGATGCTGAAGTGGTCGAACTCGTTGCCGCTCCGAACGCTCCGATTACCCGCAAGCCCCTGTCCAAACTGGGACCCTTATTTTACGGGAAGATTATTATCGGCAGCCTCTTTCGCAATGGAAAGTGGGAAGTGGCCGTGGGAGACACCCATATCCATAAGGATGACCGAGTTATCATTGTCTGCGCCTCGTTACATCTTAAAGATGTTCAGAAGCTGTTTTTTGGGTGAGGCTCAAACTTTGGAATTTGAAATTTATTTGGGGATATCAACTGCGACTTCCGGCGGTTTTCCGTATTCCCAGAGAAAATAGGAACGGTTCT
>JAOZLU010000137.1 GCA_029934695.1 Desulfobacterales bacterium
GGGATCACAGCTGTCTGAAATCTTATGCAGCCACAAAATCCGTTAGAATCAGGAACATTTCAGTTATAAAATAAAATGTGATTTGCCTGTAACGTGGATTTTGCCGCCTTCCACAAATTTTTATTTTTTTATATTTAGTCCAAGTTGAGCCTGACAGAAGAAATTCGCTGATTATAATGGATGCGGGAAGGCTGCAATCTCAGCATGTCATCACGCCGGTATCTCACACAAAGGCACAGAGGGCACAAAGAAAAGGCCCGGAGGATAAAAGCGGGCACAGTCGGGTATAACGCAGGCGGCGGGGTTTGCCTAAGCATTTCATTACCGATGCACCCTGCCCGTGTCGGGTATAACGCTTCGCATCACCGTCAGCAAAGAGCAGAGCGAGGAACGAGCGACACTTTTTGATGTCCGAGTGCATGTGCGTTTGTCAGCCAATTATCTGCTCCATAAAGATCGTTTCATTAAAAGTCCAACCGATGATTTTGTTTGCGGGCCAAATTTTTGAATGTTTTTGGATGGCAAAACCGAGGCGTTCGTATAATTGGAGTGCCCGATGGTTTGTGTCAATGACTTCCAGGGTTATTTTTTTGAAGTTGCGAGTTTGCGCAAACCTCATAAGCTCTTCAAGCAGCTTTGTGCCAACGCCTTTTCCCCGGGCAGAATCGACAACCGCAATTCCCTCAACATGGAGTTCTTCAGACTTTGGCTTATGTTGAAGTAAATGCAGCGCAACACCTTTGACGACAGCACCCCAAAAACCATAATGAATGCTCAGGTCTCCAAAGCTCGGATTCAGAAAATTCTGATCTTCTGTCTGTACTGCCAAAACGCCCAGCAATCTGTTGTCTTCCAATGCCGAAAAGCAGCTGCTGACTACAATACTTGCTTTAAATAATTCAGTTGCTTTTGAGTCGTTGCCAAGTACAGGTGCAAACTTTTCCGAAAGTGCGGACAAAAACAACTCGGATGCAGAGCCTGCAAGCTCTGATGGTAAACCTCTCTGTATGGAAAACATATCAATTCCTGATGGCTGACATCTAAAATGAGCTTTCCCGCCGGAATGGGTGGAAAAAAATATCACTGATCAGACAAACGGGCTCTCATTATTCAGAGACCTCAGCGACCGTCAGGTTGTGAGCCGGGTCGCTGAGAATCGTTATATTCAGTATTTCTGCAATGTTCCGGACGCAGAACTGAAGACTTTCATGCATCACACCAGTCTCTCCAAGATACGCCGGCGGCTCGGAGAGGAGGGTGTCGCCGCTGTCGAGTCGGATATATCCGTGGTTCTCCGTCTCGCCGGTGTCATAAATGGCGACAGTGCGCTGATCGATTCGACAGTGCCGGCAGGAAATATCGCCTGTCCGACTGACATCGGACTGATCTTCGACGCACTGAGAAAAATGGGGCAGTCTGCCGGTCATCACGGCATTCCGGTTGAGAATTTTATCGGAAATCCGGGTGATAAGAAAATCTTCGCCGACACTTATGATCTTTTCGCAGACCGGACAGAGAGCTTCCCCGCCACAGTCGTCACGGACGGGGGATGCCGCAGCCGGGGCAATATGGGGCATCCGCCACCGCAGATACTATTTAGATTTGCTTTATATGAGACAAAATGGCGTTTTCAAGGCCATTTTTAATTGCCAAAAGTATATCAGGATAAACGTCTCCCCCTTTCTCATCCATATATACCTTGGATATTTCTGTGGAAAGAACAAGAACTCGTTGATCCAGGCTGCAAATACGTCTGCAAAACTCTGCCTTACCTGAAAATACATGGTTTTCTGCTACTATCGTTTTTATGCCGGGTAAAGATATGGCACCCAGCTGTTTCAGCCATAGTTTAATGGCCTTTTCCCATTTTGATTTGTTCAAAAGTGCTGTCCCAAGATTAAAAACAGGAGGGAATTGAATCCCATTTGATTGTTGGCGTGAAATATTATAGGAATGAATATCGTATATAACACAGACACCAAAGCGATCCAGCATAGAATCAATACAGGCTTCCATAAACCGGTAAAAAGAGTCATAGCTTTCCAGACTTTTTTGATTCATTTCCGGAGTTGGTAAAGCCTTGTACACCCGGGTGCCCCAAAATTTTTCAGGGGTAAGCGGTAATGCCATATCCCGGGAACGATTGAGATCGTAAACAGCTCTTGATTCAAGAGCCCGGACTGCATTGCCCAAACCCTTTATTATCAGGTCAGTTCCTGTGTCTTCTTCAAATTTCCGTTGATCGGAATCAATGGCCATAAAACAAAGCAGTTCCTCTCTGACATGGTGTCCTGCATGGATGGCAACTGCTATAAATGGAAGAGAAAAATCAAGGTGACAGGCAAAACCTCCCAAAGGATTTGTCCCAGATATTGTTTTTGTCATAATCATGTAGTCTATTATCCTAATAAACAGTCAGATAATTAATTTTACAAGGCATATACAAGGCATAGCTAAGAAGCCGTAAAATACTGCCAAGAGCGTATAACGCAGTGAAATTAATTATATGCATCAATTCTTTCAGGTTCCTTACATTATTAACTCTTCCAGATAAGTTACCATCTTGTCTTTATCTGTGTATGCATCTACGATTCGTTCACGGGTAAACTTCAACTCTTCTTCAAAATTTTTTATTACAATCTGACTTTCAGTAGCAAGACCAACCAGGAGCCCATGCGGATGATTCATTTCATAACTTGATTTTCCAATTATAAGGAGTTTTCCATTCTCTTTGAATTTATCATTAGGCTGTTTATGAATGAATGAAACTGTTGGACATGAATCTGCAAGATAAAAACTGAAGTTTTCATATTTTTTGATATGATGAATTAGTTTTTGAAATTGGATTACACGTAACTCTCGTGCTTTAGGGTCAGTCAACTTTCTGATAATATTTTCAACACAATGTTTGCAGGAGTAATGTTCCACAACTTGGCCTTCTTCCAGAACACGGGTCAGACTTAAATTTTTTTCTTTAACAACCTCCTGATAGAGCGTATTATGTAATGGGTGCGGCCAGTCAGCATTTCCGTAAAGAGTGTTGTAGTGTGCCTCCTCCTCAAAGGAAGCCGGGAGTGTATTCAAAATGGCTGTTGATTTGCTGGGAATGCGACGCAGAGATATTTCCAGAAGGCTGAGAGTTATATAACTGCGATTGAAGTGAATTGCCGATGAAAGCCGCATATGTTCGGTGATGCTCAGGAAAATAGGGATATCATCTTCACTTAACGGGGTTCGGTCAAAGATGTTTAATAATTGATCGATTTCATATAGATCCAGACTTAAGGCTATTGAAAAATGAATAATTTTTTCTCGCCCGATATTTATTGTTTTGCCCTGTTCCAAATCCTTGATATAGGTGTTGGTCAAGCCGGATAGAGCAGCAATCTGGTTTCTTGGAGTGCCTTTTTGATTGAGAAGTTCTTTGACAAATATGGAATTTTTTTGTTGCCGAGCATTCATTTTGCGTTAATTTCTCCGTTTGTATAGGCTTTTTAAAAAAAAAATGTATTTCACAATTCATTGCATTTGTCAACAATATTAGATATAAATATTAAAAAAATCAAGCCTGATGTTTAAAAAAATTAAATTGATTTAATTATTTCCTTGACACAGTTTTATGTTTTGTGTATTTACCATTAGGCTATGGACTACAAATAATAGTAATCTTACAACTGATAATTAGAAAGAAGGGGTAAAATCATGTTTAAAAAGAGGTTTATTTCAACTGCTTTGGTTTTGGTTCTGAGTATGATATTTGCATTGGGCATCCAAACAGCCAATGCCGGTAAAAAAAATGACACTTTGACTTTCGCAACTAAAGGTGATCTTGGAAATGTGGACAAAAATTTTAATACTTCCCGTACAGGCATGCTTGTACAGCGATTGTTCACCGACGGGCTGTTGTATACAGACCCTGTCACTATGAAAATCAAACCGGCTCTTGCCGCTTCATGGAAGTGGATTAATGCAAAACTGCTGGAGTTTGAACTGCGAAAAGGTGTCAAATTTCATGACGGATCAGAGATGACCGCTGATGATGTTGTCTATACCCTTAGTTATATTTCTGATCCAGCTGTCAAAACCAAGGGATCTTATCTTAAAAAGATTGATCGTGTAGAAAAATTAAGCCCTTACAAAGTGCAAGTTCATCTAAAAGTACCCTATCCAACAATGATTAACAGGCTTGCCGGTGGTGTATCTATCTATAAAAAAGGATGCTATGAAAAAAATGGCAATCTGTCCCAAAATATTAATCCAAACGGAACAGGGCCATATCGTCTAACCAAAATACTTGATGGTAAGGGATTTGTTTTTGAGAAATTTGAAGATTACTATAAAGAGAGTCCAAAGGGGCAACCCACGATTGGTAAAATCGTGATACGCATTATCAAAGAAATGAATACACAGGTGGCTGAAGTTTTGAGCGGTGGTGTTGATTGGATATTTCAGGTACCATCGGATATCGCTGATAGTCTGGCCTCCAATCCAAGAGTTATGGTGGAAACAGGCCCCTCCATGCGTATTAAGTTCCTCAGGATGGATGCAGCCGGTCGTACAGGTGATGACAGTCCATTTAAAAAGCTTAAAGTTCGTCAGGCAGTTTCCCATGCCGTCAACCGCGAAGAAATTGTCAATCAACTGGTCAAAGGCTCTTCCAGAGTGATACACTCTGCCTGCAGACCAATTCAGTTTGGTTGCATTCAAGATGTAAAACGTTACGATTATAATCCTGAAAAAGCAAGACAACTTCTTAAAGATGCTGGTTATCCAAATGGTTTTGAAACAAAGTTGTTCTCTTTTATGGATCGTCCTATCCTTGAGACCATCATGAATGACCTGGCCGTAGTGGGTATCAAAGTTACTCTTGATTATAGTACATGGCCATCCCTGGTCAGTGCTTTGGGCAAGGATAATGTTCCTCTAACTTTCCATGGATGGGGTTCCTCATCTTTAGCTGATGTTGATGCAATATTACCTTTCTTTTTCAAATTGAATGCACAAGATCTTGCCATGGATCAGGAAGTGACCGATCTTATAAAAGCTGGCGGTTCCTCAGCAAATCCTGATGTTCGCCTTAAGAACTATAATAAAGCACTGAAGTTGATTGCAGAAAGAGCCTATTGGCTGCCCATGTTCTCTGACACCATGAATTACGTTTCGAGCAATGACCTGGAGTTTGTTTCGCCACAGGATGGTTTGCCCCGGTTGTTTCTGGCCAAATGGAAATAATAAAGGAATAGATAAAACATGCTCATTTACACCATTAAAAGGGCGTTGCTCGCAACATTGGTAGCCTTGACTGTATCCATGTTGACTTTCGGACTTTTACATCTTTCTTCGGATCCTGCTGTTGCTTTGGCTGGAGAAGATGCCACCGAGGAAGATATTCAAATGGTCCGGGTTGATTATGGTTTTGACAAGCCTTTGCCGGTACAGTACCTGGCATGGCTGACTAAAGCTTTACAGGGTGATCTGGGCACAAGTTTTTACTTTAATATTCCGGTGAGCAAGCTTCTACAACAACGTCTGCCAGTTACTCTGACTCTGGGTGCCTGCAGCCTGGTCTTTGCGATTTTGTCAGCCGTTCCCCTTGGGGTGCTGGCAGCCATGCGGCCCAATACAAAACTGGATCGCTTCTGCCTCACCCTGGCGGTAAGTGCCCAGGCCATGCCTGCTTTCTGGTTTGGACTTATGTTAATTGTTGTATTTTGTCTCTGGTTTCCTCTGTTGCCAGTATCAGGATCTGATACCTGGCAGCATTTTGTTATGCCGACTATTGTTGTGGGCACAAATGCCATGCCGGCAATTATGCGGTTGACCCGTACGGGTATGCTGGATGTACTTGCCACTGATTACATACGAACCGCCCGTGCCAAAGGACTCAGGCCCAAAACAGTTTTACTGAAACATGCCCTGCGCAATGCTGTAATCCCGGTAATTGCAGTAATTGGAGTGCAGGCCGGCTATATGATGGGCGGCTCAGTGATCATAGAAACTGTTTTTGGTCTGAATGGTTTGGGTCTTCTGGCCTATGAATCCATAATGTACTTTGATCTCGCCTGTATGGAAGCTGTGGTACTCCTGCTGTGTTTTGTTTTTATCATAACCACATTTGCAGCTGACATAATGAACGCATGGTTAGATCCTCGAATAAGGATAGGTTGAGATGAGTGTACAAAATGACACACTAAAACAAATTCCCAACGATGAAGAAATCATAGAACCTACCCCAGGGCAGATTATGCGAACCAGGGCTCTACGTCATTGGGGACTTATGATCGGTGGGATTGTACTGGGTATTATTGTAATTTTAGCACTTGCAGCTCCAATTGCAGCACCCCATGATCCCTATACTCAGACCTTGAGTAATCGATTGTTGCCGCCTGTCTGGGATGCAAAAGGAAGTATAAATCATATTTTAGGTACTGATCAGGTGGGACGTGATTATTTCAGCCGTTTGCTGTACGGTGCCAGAATTTCCCTGATGATCGGTTTTGCAACAGTATTACTTTCAGGTTTTATTGGCACTTCTCTGGGATTGATGGCCGGTTATTTCGGCGGACGTGTTGATCTGTTCATCAATTATCTGATCACGGTACGTCTCAGTTTGCCCGGCATATTGGTGGCTCTTGCCACGGTTCAGTTGATAGGCGGATCATTGCCTGTTGTGATTGCAGTACTTGGTTTTATGCTCTGGGTTCGTTTTGCCGTGGTAATCCGCAGTGCCACTATGCAGATACGAAACATGGATTACATAAAAGCAGCCAGGGCAGCAGGCTGTTCAGCTTTTCGATTGATAGTTACTCAAATTCTTCCAAATGTACTCAACCAGTTTGTTGTCATTGCTACTCTGGAAGCAGCTCATGCCATACTTCTTGAGGCTGCATTGAGTTTTCTCGGTATAGGAGTACAACCACCGCTGCCTTCCTGGGGATTGATGATCAATGAAGGTAAGGATTATATGTTTTTTAAACCCTATCTTATAAGTATTTCTGGAATTGCATTGTTTTGCCTTGTCTTATCCATCAACCTTGTGGGTGACGGGATCCGTGACGTTACAGCACCGGAAAACAGAAACTAAGGAGATATAAATGACTGTCTTGCTTGAAGTGGAAAATCTGACAGTTGACATTCCACTGGCCGCAGGGGATTTGCATGCTGTTCGCGGTGTGGATTTTACAGTAAAAAAGGGAGAAACTCTTGGAATAGTAGGAGAGTCGGGATGCGGCAAGTCTATTACCTCCTTTGCCATAATGAATCTGTTGCCGCAAAGTGCTGTTCGAAATTCCCGTCGTCTGGTCTTTGACGGACAGGCACTTGATGAGCTGAGCGAAGAGCAGCTCTCTGACATTCGGGGAAATAAGATGTCCATGATTTTTCAGGAACCTATGACATCGCTTAATCCCTCCTATACTATTGGCGAACAGCTCATCGAGACTCTGCTGCGCCATCGCAAGGCTGCTCGCAGGGAAGCTGTGGAACGGGCTGTTTTCTTATTGGAAAAAGTAGGTATAACGGCAGCTGCAAGCCGTCTTAAACAATATCCCCATCAACTTTCCGGAGGCTTAAGACAGCGTGTGATGATTGCAATGGCCCTTATGTGCGGGCCGGAAATGATCATTGCTGATGAACCGACTACTGCCCTTGATGTAACCATTCAGGCTCAGATTCTAAATCTTCTGGCCGGGATTCAAAGCGAGTTTCAGATGGGGCAGATACTTATCACTCATGATCTTGGAGTTATTGCTTCAGTGGCTCATCGTGTGGCTGTAATGTACGCAGGGCAATTTGTGGAAACAGGCTCTGTGGCTGAGGTTTTTGAAACGCCTATGCATCCATATACACAAGGACTTCTGGCCTGTATTCCCATACCGGGCAAAACCAAACGGGGTTCGTTTCTGGGATCCATCCCCGGCAAGGTGCCCACTTTGATCGGTGATCAAACAGGTTGCAGCTTTGCCAATCGTTGTGCCTATGTCAAAGAAGCCTGTTTATTAAAAAATGTGCCTATGAATTCCATAGGTTCCGTGCGCAGTTATCGTTGTATACTGTCGTCTGAAGTCTGTTATCAAAATGCAAGAGAGGCTGCCTGCTCATGAATTTCAATCCTGCTATTGACACTCAAAATCTATCATCAGTAAAACCCATCATGGAGTTGCGCAATGTTTCGCGAACTTTTATGGTCAGTCAGGGTGTTTTCCGAGGGAAAAAACCATTGAAGGCCGTCAATGAAGTTTCTTTGAAGGTTCACCGCGGTGAAGTCCTCGGGCTGGTGGGTGAATCAGGTTGCGGCAAGACAACTTTGGCCATGATGCTTCTGGGTCTTCTAACTCCCGGCCAAGGTGAAATACTAATTGAAGATCAAGCTGTTTCAGGTTGGAATCTTTTGGAAATCACAAGCAGGATTCAACCCATTTTTCAGGATCCTTACTCCTCGCTTAATCCCAGAAAGACTGTAGGGCAGAGTATCTCTTTACCCCTTGCCATACATAAAACAGTACAAAAAAAAGACCGCCGGCAATTAGTTGAGAAAATGCTTGAAGCAGTGGGTCTGCCAGGACGTTTTTATAACAGCTATCCTAACCAGCTTTCCGGGGGGCAGAGGCAGCGAGTTGCCATTGCCCGGGCACTTGTGATGAAACCGCAGATAGTGATTTGCGATGAGCCGACATCTGCTCTGGATGTATCCGTACAGTCACAGATTCTCAATCTGCTTTTGAAACTTAAAAATCAATTGAATCTCACATATTTATTCATCAGTCATAACCTTGCGGTGGTGGAACATCTCGCAAGTAGAGTTGCTGTAATGTATTTAGGACGTGTGGTTGAGGAAGGCGGGTGTGAACGTCTTTTCAGTAAACCGCTGCATCCATATACCCAGGCTCTTTTAAAGTCGGTTCTTTTACCTGAGCCAGGTCAGGGGATATCAAACGTAAACCTGGGAGCCGGTTTTCCTAATCCCATTGATCCTCCAACAGGCTGTACCTTCCACCCTCGCTGTCCCCAGGTAATGGATATTTGCAGGACACAGTCTCCAGGGTCGCTGTCCATTGAAGACGGCTATGTAGAGTGTCATCTCTATCGAAAAGAAAATAAGAATTATCTTAATTGAAAGTACATAATTTCATATAAAAAAGGGAGATTATAATGTCACATAGTATTAAATCCAAAGAACATTATCTTTATAAATGGCTTAAAGAGACACGCAGATACTTTCATATGTACCCGGAAACTGCCCATAAAGAGTTCAATACCACTAAAAAAATTAGAGAAATATTTCTAAGTCTGGGTGTGGAAATTCTTGAATTAGATGGCCTGAAAACAGGGGTTGTTGGACTGCTTCGGGGTCAAAAGAAAGGCAAAACAATCGCTTTAAGAGCTGATATTGATGCTTTACCCATTTTAGAAGCAAACAAGACATCCTATCGATCAAAAAATAAAGGTGTAATGCACGCCTGCGGCCATGATGCACATACCACAATCATGCTTGGAACAGCAAAAAATTTGATTGAATCAGGTGCGCTGAATAAGATAAAAGGAAATATCAAATTTATTTTTCAGCCCGCTGAAGAAAAGCTCTCCGGGGCCAATCATTTGATAGATCTGGGGGTACTTAAAAACCCTTCCTTTGATATGATTCTTGCCTGTCATATGAGCCCTGTCCTGCCAACCGGGAAAGCGGCATTGTATAAAGGAATCAGTCATGCCATAAGCATTAACTTTCAATTGACGATTAAAGGGCGGGGATGCCATGGTGCCGGACCCCAAAAAGGAGTTGATCCGATTAATGCCGGAGCCTGGTTTGTAACTGCTATTCAGTCAATAATGAGTCGGAACGTAAGCCCTCTTGAGTCAGGAGCCCTAACTATTGGTGAGTTTCATGCTGGAACAGCACCTAATATTATCCCTGACAAAGTGATGATGACTGGAACAATTCGAGCCTTTAAGGGCGAAGTTATAGAACTGATCTTGAAACGTCTCTCTGAAATAACCGAAGGTATTGAAAAAACTTTTCATGTGAAAGTTAACTTGAATATAAAAGAGAATAGAGTTCCTGCATTGTTCAACGATAAATCTGCAACTGAACTTTTGTTTAATTCAGCTGTGAAAATCCTTGACGAGCAAAATATAATCTTTTCAGAACCCGATCTGGGGGCTGAAGATTTTGCCTTTTTTACGCAGGCAGTGCCCGGAGCCATGACACATATCGGATGTGGTAAAAATCTGGAGAAGAATCAAGAAATACCGAGTCATTCACCCAATTACGATATTGATGAGGCTGTTTTGCCCATTGGAGTGGAAATTTTTACTGATGCGGTTAAAACGTATTTATCTTAAAACTAAGGAATGATTTTTAATGGTTGACTATGATATTATCATTCGTGATGCATGCTTGATAGATGGGACAGGAACTTCAGGCTATACCAGCGATATAGCAGTAAAGAGTGGTAAAATAGCAAAAATAGCAAAAACAATTTCAGGCTCGGCTCAAAGAGAAATTGAAGCATCCGGAAGAATCGCAAGTCCTGGATTTATTGATATGCATACTCATTGTGACAAAGATATTTTAAAGAATACCAATACGCGCCAGGCTCTCAACTACCTGTTTCAAGGAGTGACTCTGCTTATCGGTGGGAATTGCGGCATGTCCACAGTAAATGTGACAGATTTTTCCAACCAGGTTAATAATAGCTCCATTGGACTGAATGTTGGTATGCTGATTGGCCACAACCGAGTCAGGGAAGCAGTCATGGGACGTGTGGACAGGCATGCAAATGATTGTGAATTAACGGAAATGAAAAAAATAGTCAGCAATGAAATGAAAAATGGTGCGTTTGGAATGTCAACGGGTTTGATCTACATACCCGGAGCCTATTGTGATGCAAATGAAATTGCTGAGCTATGTAAAATAGTGCAAAAATATAATGGTATTTATACAACGCACCTGAGAAATGAAGCAGATGGAATTATGGAATCCATTGAAGAAGCTTCTGAAATAGGCAGACAAAGTAAAATCCCTGTTCATTTGTCCCATCATAAACTTGTCGGCAAGCACATGTGGGGTAAGAGCACAGAAACTCTTGGCAAGATATCTGAATACAAAAGTCAAGGCATTGATATTTCCTTTGATCAATATCCGTATAACGCCACAAGCACAACCATAGATGCATTTTTCCCGGACTGGGCACTTGAAGGTGGTTTGCAGGATATCAAAAACCGCTTAAAGGAATCCAAAACAAGAAAACAAATTTTAAAAGTGGTCATTTGGAATATGGAAAATGCTCGTGGTGGCGGAGATCCAAAAAATGTAGTGATTTGCAATTCCCCGAATAAACCAGAGATTGAGGGGAAATCCTTAGCACAACTCACTAAAGAAAATAACTTGATACCAACCTGCGAGAATGCTTCACAAATAGTACTTGATTTAACGGCACTGGGTGATGTTAGATGTATTTTCCATTGTCTTGATGAAAAAGATGTAGAGTTTGTGATGAAGAATAAAGACGGAATAGTTGCCTCTGATGGAATAGTTGTGGAATTTGGAAAACAAAAACCACATCCCAGATCTTACGGAACTTTTCCACGAGTACTCTCAAAATACGTTCGAAAGCGAAAAATCATTTCTATCGAAAATGCTATCTGCAAAATGACATTGAACCCGGCAAAACGTCTTGGCTTGACTGATCGAGGTGTTCTAAAAGAAAAAGCCTGGGCCGACATCGTAGTGCTTGATCCTCTTGAAATTGAAGATATATCAACTTTTGAACGGCCTCACCAATACGCCAAAGGTGTTGATTTTCTAATTATCAATGGCGTGCTTGTCATTGACGATGGAAAATTTACTGGTGAAATGGCCGGTAAATTCATCAAAAATCATAGAACAAAAAAAAATGTCTATCGCTGCCTTGAAACAGACTAGGCTCAAAACGCTTCAGCCCTTCCATCCAAAGCCACCCGATGCCGCATCCCGCAAAATAATACGGGAAATCATACCAGCTGAACGTGCTGCCCAGAATGGTTGTCCCGATAAAACAGCTTCTCATAAATTCCAGGAAAGGCGGATGCCACAGTTGCAGGAACTCCAGGCCACAGGTGACAATTAAAACAGAGGCCGCTATGATCCGTGGTTTTGCGGTTTCAAAGATGAGGAAAGCCAGAAGACACCAGAATATTTCATAAAACAGTCCCCCGAGGGAATTGTTCACCCAGTTCGAGGCAGGCCCTGAATAGAACTTGCTGTAAAAACCGGTCGGAATGATAAACAACAGGGATATCAGCGTCCAAAAGCGTTTTCTGCTCATCATCTCAGGCATCAGCATCTCAAGTTTTTCTCTGCCAGCCGGTAAATCTTTCCCGAAAATGGCCTGCCGAAAAATTTTTCCAGCCGCTTTGAGCATTCCGCAACCGCTGAAATATTTATTCCGGTTTCAATATTCATGGATTCCATAAGATACGCGGTATCTTCTGTTGCAATATTGCCGGACGCACCCGTGACAAAAGGACATCCTCCCATGCCAGCCAGGGCAGTGTCAAAATGAGTCACGCCGCAGCTCATCGCAGCCATTACATTGGCCAGTCCCAGTCCCCGTGTATCATGCAAGTGAAGCACAACAGGGACCGGGGGATTCATTCCTGAATTCCCGGATTTCCTGCTCTCCAAATCCATGAGCAAATTTCCCATAATATTTTTTACGGAAAGCGGATTTGCCATGCCGGTGGTGTCAGCTATGGAAAGCCTGTTCGCACCTTCGGCTATGAAAATCTGCGCCATTTTTGAGATGCGTTCTTCAGGGATGGCTCCTTCATATACGCATCCGAACGCACACTGGATGCCAGCACCGACATACATACCGTATTTCCGTGCGAGGCGGATCATCTCCTTTCCCTGCTCAATGGCCTGATCCAGAGACATTCCGGAATTTTTGCGGCTGTGGGTGTTGCTCGCGGAAATGGAAACCTCAATATGTGTCACTCCGGCAGCGCGGGCGCGTTCCACTCCCCTTGTGTTCAGCACAAGAGCGTTGAAGATGACATCCTCCTGTTTTGGAAGACGGTTCAGCACCTCTTCCGCATCCGCCATCTGGGGAACGATTTTGGGATGAACAAAGGATGTCACCTGAATCTGCTTCAGACCCGCTTCTATAAGCTCACAGATAATCTCAACCTTGAGGCCCGTGGGGATGATTTTTGTTTCAAGCTGAAACCCGTCCCGGGGGCCTACCTCGATAAATGTTATTTTGTCTGGAAAGTTCATAAGTTGATGTTTGATGTTTGATGTTTGATGTTTGATGTTTGATGTTTGATGTTTG
>JAOZLU010001191.1 GCA_029934695.1 Desulfobacterales bacterium
GATGTTCGATGTTTGATGTTTGATGTTTGATGTTTGATGCTGGAACCTAAAACCTGAACTTGAAACCTAAACTTGAAACCTAAACTTGATCATTACTCACCTTTGGAACAGAGGCGGTGGCACACGCGGGATGTGATGCAGGTTGATTGCAATCTTTGCGGGGGTTCATATTTTAAGAGCATAACAAGAGAAAATGCTCTGAGGATTGTCCAATGTCAGGAGTGTGGCCTTGTTTATGTGAATCCCCGTCCCACTGATGAGGAAATCAAAAAATTCTATCAGCAATATCTGCGTCCGGAGGTGAGCTCACGCTGGAAAAAAGTGACAAGCGGCCTTTTTCAGACTGACATGAAAAGAATAGAGCGTTATCAGCCAAAGGGTAAAATTCTGGATGTTGGCTGCGGTTTTGGTTTCTTTTTACACCTTATGCAGGAAAACGGATGGGAAGCTCATGGCTGTGATCTGTCCGAGGTCGGCGTGAAATATGCGACCGGGCATCTGGGGCTGACCAGGATAAAATATGGCCCTTTTCAGAAACATGTTTATCCTTCAGACTATTTTGATGTGATAAGCGCGTGGTATGTCCTGCATCATGCTGCCGATCCCGGGCAGGTGCTGAAGAATGCTTATAATTCGCTGAGAAAGAACGGGATACTTGCCGTCAGAGTTCCCAATCACAATCTTTTCATAAGGCTGTGGCATCTGAAAAAATATGATTGCCCGGCACTCAGAACTTTGTTGAGAATGATAAGGAAAGAGACTGCTGATTCCTGTGACCCTTATAAAGTACTTGATCCGCCTGTCCATCTTTATGCGTTCACCCCTGATATCCTGGTCAGGTTTTTGGAAGAAGCCGGTTTTTCGATCATCAGGATTTATAACGACGGTATGGTAAGCCGCGGAAATTTCATTAACCGGATCATTGACGGAACAATCACCCGTGCAGCCGATATCATCAAGCAGATCAGTAAGGACAAAATTGATCTTTCAATTTCCTTTTCAATATATGCAAG
>JAOZLU010000710.1 GCA_029934695.1 Desulfobacterales bacterium
AAAAATTACAGAATCCGGAGTGCAAAATCACACCATGAAGATCGTTGAAAGGAAAAAAACAATGGGAAAAGATGACATCGTTCTTTCCTTATGCAGATTCAAGGAAATGAACCGGACAAAATATGAGATCGTCAGAATCGGCATTTTCGGTTCGGCCGCCAGAGATGATATGAAAGAAAAAAGTGATATTGATGTGGTGGTGGAACTTGAACGGCAGGATTTGTTTTATCTGATCGGTATCAAACAGGATATTGAGGAACAATTTTCCAAACCCGTGGATATTATAAGTTACAGGAAAAAGATGAATCCGTTTCTTAAAAAAAGAGTGGATAAAGAGGCGGTTTATGTATGACCGGGAACTCGCTCTGGAAATCTTATCCCAGATTTACCAGGCAGCGAAAACCATAATGCACCCGAAAGGTGTTATCATCAGCAAAAAAAAGGAGGTGATTCTGGGACGTTTGTTTTAAAAAAGGAAAGTTTGTTTTGAAATTTATTAGGACTGATTTTTAAAAGGGAGAAAAAAAGATGAAGATGAAAAGCGTTTTTGTTTGGACAGTTGTGATGACAGCAATTGCGTTCATCGCAGTTCCGATTTATGCAACAGAAGTGGAAGACATCAGCGAAGAGGTACTGACAGGACCTTCGGACCTCAACCCTGCAAAAATCCTGGGACCGGGAGGCATCGGCATTGACACTCATAAGGATATACTGATGAGCTTCGGAGCCACCGTCCGCTTTATTCCCACATCCGAATCCAACTGGGATTTCGGAATGAGCGACAATGTTCCGGGTTATGTTCAGACCGAGCCGATCAAGAATTTTGCCAGAGGGGCAATGAGCGCGGCTTCTGCCGGAAACGAAGTTTATACAAGTTCCATAGCGATCAACAATGCCATTGCCGCGGACCGGGGAATCCGGTCTGCATTTGATGATTATGCGAATTCTCTTTTTTCGGCAAATTCCGTTCTCGGGGCCGCTGTGCAGCCTGCTGCTGACGGTGCTGCCCAGATACAGAGGGCCGCCAATGCCGCCGCACTTCTTGCCAGCAGCAATACCGCCACTGTTTATATGACAGGCATCGGAGCCGGAACTGCTGCTTCCCAGGCGTATCAGGCCGCGATTGCTTCTCAGGACCTGGCTGTTGCCGGCGAAGCCCTTGCCGCCATCGCTGCTGATCCTGATTACCTGGCTGCAGCGGGTGCGGGCGATGCCGCTGCCGCACAGGCACGGGCTGCGGCTGTTGCCATGCCTTTTGTGGTGAACGCTGCTTTGGCTGCCGCGGATGCCCAGGGTGCCGGGGAAGGTGCAGCCCTCAGAGCGGTTTTTGCGAATCCGGATTATCAGGCTGCAATGGCCGTGGGCGACACTGCTGCTGCCGAAGCTGCAGCTCAGGCCATTGTTGTCAAGGCCGCGGGAGATGCGGGAGATGCCGCCGCATCAGGTGTTATCAAGGATAAATCGCAGCCGGTGATTGCAGGCGGTGAAATCATTGCCGCGGGTGCTGCGGCAACGATTACCGGAAATACGAATGCCACCGCCGCGAACATCAGGGACGCCCTCGCCTCCACCACAGCACTCAATGCCCAAGTTCAGGCTTTCAAGCCTTATTATCTGGCGAATTCATTTCTCAATACCCATTCCAATGAAAGCGGCAGTGTCAATGACGGGTATATCAGAACCGAAGTCAAAATGTATTTCAATGCCATGCCCAAAGACAAAAAATGGAGTTTTTATGCGGCATTGGAGTATGACAAGCCTCTTGATACGCAGACTGTTGACAACAGAGGCGGTAAGGACGGCGGATCAAGCACCTTCGGCCTGGAACGTCTGAATACAAGCATTGAGATTGTCCCCGGCCTGCGCCTTCACGGCGGATGGGATATCTGGGGGCTGGATGTGATTGAAGCGGCTTCCATGGTTTACGGAGATGACAACGCAGGGTTCTGGCTCAAAGGAAGTTATGACAACATTGCTTTTTCCACAGCCTGGCTCAAACTCGAAGAAAACGATTTCCAGAACGAAGCGACCGAACACAGCGGCGCAAAAGATGAGGACAGGGATCTCATAGCCGGCTATTTTGACTACAAGTTCGACGGCACGGACAAGAACAAAGTCAGATTCTTCTATGCTTATGACAGAATCAGAAATGTTCCGTCATTGGACCTTCTTGGGGGAATTTCAAGCGCGGCAGGTCTGGCAGATTATGCGGGAATCTATGGAAATAACGGTTCAGGGGCCGCATCCTCTCCTGATACAGACGCTCATACTGTGGGCGGTTACTATCTTGGCAAACTGGGTATGTTTGAACTGATGGCTGAAGGTGCTTACAAATTCGGTTCAGCCAATGAAACCGGTCTCAAAGGTGTTCATAACGGACGGGAAATAATCCAATATGACGATTTTGATATCAGTTCTTATGCGTTGGCTGCTGACATCGGCCTTGAGTTCAAGGACCTTGTCGGGTGGCACAGTCTCAGGCCCCATATAGGAATGATGTACACATCCGGGGATGATGATCCGAGTGATGACAAGCTGGGTGGCTATTCCGGTGCGACCAATGCCCAACGGTTCTCACGCACATGGGGCGGAGAGAATACCGTCATAGGGGACACCAATTTTGTTTTGGGAACCGCACTCTACGGCTATCTTCCTGAATTTTACGGAAACGGCACTCCCGTATTCGTGGGCGGTCTGCAAAACTTTGCAGGCAGGGGAAACGGCCGCGGGGACAATCCCGGGCTCACCATGTACAGCATGGGCATCACCCTCAGGCCCAAAATATATCTCATCTACAGAACAAACGTGAATATGTTCTACTGGAATGAGGATTTCTATGTAAGTGATATGGTTTCTCCTTTTCAGGATCTGAACGGGGACGGAGTCGGCGATCTGGTATCGGGCATGAAAAAGGCCCCCACGCTGGTAGAATCAGGCTTTGTCGGCACGGAATGGGATAATGAAATCACGCTGGCACTGAGCAAAAATATGTTTATCAAAGCTCAGGCAGCCTTTTTCTTTCCCGGAGAAGCCGTGAAAAGCGTGACCGCAGCCCTTTCAGGGGGAATGGAAAGCGATGAGACCGCCGTGCGGATTGCCACAGAGCTGATATGGAATTTCTGAAGGATTTAAGATTTAAGTTTTAGGTTTTAAGTTTTAGGTTTTAAGATTTAAGTTTTAGGTTTTAAGTTTTAGGTTTTAAGACTTGAGATTGAAAACCAGCAGATCGAAAATGACTCCCGCCGGATTGACAAATCCGGCGGGAAAACAGGTCATGCTTTCGATCTGCTGGCAATTTTCGAACATCAAACATCAAGCATCAAACATCAAGCATCAAACATCAAGCATCAAACATC
>JAOZLU010000711.1 GCA_029934695.1 Desulfobacterales bacterium
TGTCGGTTCAAAATCTAATTTTTGCCTATATAAAGGAGAGTCTGATATTAATTCTTGAAAATACATTTTATTTTTTATCCTCTTCTTTCTTTCCGGTAAGATTGATTTTACTAAGTATTTTAGTTAGCTGTTCTTTGTATGCATCTATGTTCTCAGACAATCTCTGCTCGTTTTCTTTCATGCCGTTTAATATAGTCAATGTTAATTCAAGAAGTACATTAGTTGGAATTACGATGCGAGTTTTTACTTCACGTTTTTCAATTAATGTATCATCGTGTTTTTCAACACCTTCGGTTGAGTGAAATTGCAATTTTGATATAGGCATACCAAATATTATTTCTGCACCATCGACATATATTTCTTTTATACCATCAGATTGTGCATAAATATCAATATTTTTACCATCCTCTTGTCTTAGTTTTTTAATAAGTTCTAATTTTGTATTCATTACAACTCTCCTTTAATAAATACCTGTGCAAATGTTCTTTAACATTTTCTAATGTCAGAGTTTGCAAACAAACCTGTTATAGAAATGTTAAAAATTATTGGTCAGGTACTTATAATCACTTTCCTGGCATTTTGGTAGATTCATACTTCTTTTCTATCATAAAACAGATTACACTTCAATTCTAATATAAATAATATAACAGTGTTGATATATGGAAAATCCCCTCTGAACTTTCCATGTTCCCCTTATATCAGTTAATATGATGGAAAGCAAGAAAAAATAACTGATCTGTTTTTCCATATATTGATATATTATAAGGGGCAAAATGGAAAACCGCCTCTGTTTTTTCATCTGCCGCACAGCGATGCATGAATGCCGCCTGAAATTTCCGTTTCCCACCATTGCGATAAAAAAGCGGGCGGGGTGTACGGGGCGGGTGTACGGGGTCGGACCTGGCGAACCCGTTGAATTTCAAAGAAAACCGTTCCGAAAAAGCCCCTTTTCGGCCCTTAAACCGCCTTTTTTGCATATAAAATGATCACTTCAAGGGCGGGCTTTGTTTTTTACAACGATGATCTTACCCCCAAAAATGGGGTTTTAAGCCCGAAAAACGCCTGTTTTCGGAACACAACAACATAACAGAACACCAGACACCCCTCGGGCAAAAAGCCCCACAGGACAGGAAGTATGCTGTAACATATTTAAACCAGATTACTATTACCTAAATAAAACATTATAACCAGTTTTTTCTTGACTTCTGTTAAAAACGTGATAACAGAGTTTTTTCAAAATTAAAAATTCAGAAAAAGAAAAACTCTGATTCTGACAATTCTGATATTTTTTGTGATCCCAAAATGAAGTTTTAAGGCCGAAAAACGCCTGTTTTCGTAATAACAGGGCCACATCGGAACCGACTGACTGACAGGGACCACTGTATTGGAATTAATCTTTTCCTTATTTGACTTGTTCAGATTTTCTCCCGGAGCCGGATTTGCTCCGACAGACACTATTTCCATGCTTCGGGATTGGATTGGGATGTAAAACTGTATTCCCGCAGAGCGTGTGCAAAAAGTGAGTAACTGATTTTCAGCTGCTCACTTTCAAATCATATTTACTTAACCAGCAACTTTTAAAAAGGAGAATTGTCATGAAAATCATCACCATTTTGGGGAGCCCTAAGAAAAAAGGAAACACTGCCAAGGTACTCTCAATGTTTGAAGATGAAGTCGGGAAAAACCATGAAGTTGAACGGATTAACATCACTCAGTATAAGGTGGGCGGCTGCCTCGGATGCTACAAGTGCCAGGAAAAAAAGGATGAACCCGGCTGCATTCAAAAGGATGACGCATTGGCCATATTTGAGAAGATGATCCAGGCCGATGCCATTGTGTATGCCTCACCGCTTTACTGCTGGAGCTTCACTTCCCAGATAAAACCTCTGATTGACCGGCATTTCTGCCTGATATCCGATTATGGCACACCTGACCACAAATCTCTGATCAGCGGCAAACTGGCTGCCCTGCTTGTGACCTGCGCAGGTCCTGTTGAAGGCAACTGTGATGCCATCCAGAGTATGTTCACCGGCTTTTCCGAGTATGGCAAGCTGACGGCGAAGGGCAATTTTATTCTGCCCTTCTGCACAACACCGGATGCCATTGGTGACAAAGGAGCCGAACTGGCTGGAAATATTGCCAAGGCGATCACCGGATAAAAAAATAACCGGAGGATAAAGCAGATGTCCTTCGGGCACTGCTTATCCTCATGATCAACTTTCTGAATAAGGGACTCGTGTCTCATGAGAATTTTCAGGGGGAGTGCGGAAATATGAGCCGCCACGCTCAGTTCGGATTGACAAATCCGAACTGCCTGCCGCCAAAGACGCAACCCGCAATTTCGGACAGGAGGCTCTCCCTGATGCGGATGTCGGTCTTTCTGAGACTCCGGGACACAGCACGGAGAGACAAAGCAGGTCTGACAGGCTGAGAGGTCCATCTTTCACACAGCCCGAGGGAAATTGTCAGCCACTTTACCGCATCGGAACAGGCACTGGCACAATGATGACTCTTCTCCCCTCTGTGGAGGTTCTTCGTCTTTCAGTCGGTATCTGTCCCGGGTCGGAGCGGCGGACAGTACTCGGATTTTCCGAATATTTTGCAAGCCAGGTAAACAGACGATCAGATGAAATGGCAAAATTCAGCCCGCTGGCACCTCTTATTTTAAAGGTGTTCATCCCCACCACATTTCCTTGGATGTCAATCAGGGGTCCCCCGCTGTTACCCGGGTTGATCTTTGTGTCGGTCTGCACATAACTGACATTGTCAATATTTCTTATCTGGCTGATGATCCCCCTGGCTATGGAGAATTCCAGACCTAAGGGATTTCCGAGAGCGAAAACATCTTTCCCAACGGCTTCCTCAGAAATAAGGCTTTTTTCGAGTGCAAGATACGGAAGCTCGGTTTCTGAAATCTTCAGCAGAGCGATATCCGGCTGCTCGGTGCTTGAAATCACCCCGGCTGTGTATTCCTTGCCAGATGACAAGAAAACTCTGACAGGCCCGTTCAGACGGATGACATGAAAGTTGGTGAGAATATGTCCTCTGGAACTCACGAAAAAGCCCGCGCCTTCCCCTCCTCCGCATCTTATGACAACCACCGCGGGTTTGCATGTTTAATGATTTCGTTTGTGCGTTTATAAGCAAATGACCCACTATGGCAACGTAGGGTGGGTGGAGCGCAGCGTAACCCACCTTGTGCGGATATCCGGAGGTGTCTGGTGGGTTGCGCTACGCTCCACCCACCCTACATCTTAGTGTCTGGTGGGTTGCGCTACGCTCCACCCACCCTGCATCTTAGTGTCTGGTGGGTTGCGCTACGCTCCACCCACCCTACATCTTAGTGTCTGGTGGG
>JAOZLU010001192.1 GCA_029934695.1 Desulfobacterales bacterium
TGGCCGGCTTTCAGCGCGGCGACAACCCTGCTGGTGCCCAAACAGCATCTCGGCAGGGCCAGCGGTATGACGCGTTCCGGAGAAGCCGTGGCCCAGCTTGCACACCTGTAATAGCAGGTGTGCTGATGGGCATCATACATATTCAGGGAGTCATACTGATTGATTTTGCGACCTTCATTTTCGCGGTTACGACCCTGATGATCGTCCGGATTCCCGATATCGAAAAAACTTCGGTCGGGGAATCCGGAAAAGGCTCGGTACTACGAGAGGCAGTTTATGGCTGGCTCTACATTACTGCCCGCCCCGGACTGTTCGGACTGCTGATTTTCTTTGCGGCCACGAACTTTTTCTCGGCATCCGTGGGAATGCTGGTTACACTGCTGGTACTTTCTTTCGCTTCTGCCGCTGTCCTCGGAGCCATTATGACCACTGGCGGTCTGGGAATGCTGGCAGGCAGCCTGATAATGGGAGTGTGGGGAGGGCCGAAACAGCTCATCTTAGGCATATTCGGTTTCTCCCTGTTATGCGGACTGAGCATCATGGCTGCCGGTTTTTATACTCATGCACTGTTGCTGACGGTATTCGCTTTTCTGTACTTCTTCGGCGTTCCCATCATCAATGGATGCAGCCAGGTCATCTGGCAGAGGAAAGTTGCCCCGGACATACAAGGCAGGGTTTTTGCCACGAGAAACATGATTGCCCTCTCATCTATTCCTTTTGGTTATCTCACTGCCGGGCCTCTGGCTGACCACGTTTTTGAACCGCTTATGGCCATTGGCGGCCCTTTGGCCGAAACTCTGGGGCGAGTCATTGGCACAGGACCGGGCCGGGGCATTGGCCTGATGTTCATCATAATGGGTGTCTTCATCATGCTGGCCACCGTCATAGCCTACGGCTATCTCCCCCTGCGTCGAGTTGAAGATGATCTGACGGATGAAATCCATGACATTTAATCAGCCAACATCAAACATCAAACATCAAACATCAAACATCAAACATCAAACATCAAACA
>JAOZLU010001193.1 GCA_029934695.1 Desulfobacterales bacterium
GACATCAGTCTCAGTCTCGTCATCATACCAGTCCGCATAATATATCACCGATTCCATCTTTCCGTCACCGTCTTCCTTCCTGTCTGCGATGTCGAAGAGAGTTCTGAGCAGTTCAGGTACCTGACCGTCGTCGTCATAGATTTCATAAAGATTGTCCCGGTTGGTGACGATGACGGCCTTGACACTGTCTGTCACGGAAATATTATTTTCCATAACGGCACTGGCCAGAAGAGCCCCGCTTTTTGAAAGTATCTCCGAGGATACGGTTCCTTCCGATGTGATTCTGAAACGCATTCCCATCTGGACTGTCCTGCCGGCCGGAATGTTCATCCGGACTCTGTGTCTCCCGTCCCTGAACTCATAAGCGGCTGTGAGATCCCTGTGGTTTGTTCCTCTGAGATCATCACGGCTGTAAGACTTCATGAATGTCCAGCCGTCGGGAACCAGGGCCGACACGGCGATGTTTTGTCCGGTGTCCCCGCTGTTCGATATCTCATGGACGATTTCGATCAGATCGCCCGCGACCTTGTTCACCGTGATATGATCCTTACTCTCTTTCCTGCGGGCATCATCGGCATACATCCTTTCAAGGGAGATGCTGACAGTGTCCCCGTTCCCATCCTGAGTTTCCTTTCCTGGAAGGAATCCGTCCTCGCCCCCCGGATCCCGATGATAGCCGTCAGTGCTGTTATAAAGCTGGATCATCCGCAGGAGTTCGTTGAGGCGGATCTCCCAGTCCTGCGGACTGTAATCCGAATCATGGGCTGTGCAGCTTCTGTCGTCTCCCGCTCCGGGGACGTATCCGTCTTCCGTACCGTTGTCGCAGTGATACGCCCCCGAGTTGTAAATCTGTATGACACGGAGAAGTTCGGAAAGACCTATCCTGAAGTCCGCGGGACCGTAATCTGCGGAATGGTGTGTGCCCCCGGTTCTGGGATGCCTGTCTCCGAAACTTATCCTCACATCCCACACATCTCCCCATACATACGTTTCCCTGCAGGGATTGCAGGTG
>JAOZLU010000712.1 GCA_029934695.1 Desulfobacterales bacterium
CTTGTTCCTTGTTCGACGAAGGATTGGCAAAAACAAGTGGGGTTAGGAAATGCCTGGGATTACCAAATATAGGATTTGACAACTTGGCACCTACCATCAGAAGTGCCTTTACAGGGAAGAGAAATACAACATCTGTATTAAATAGTGCCGCTGGTCAAAAGTCCTGGGGCGATATGCAAATATGGCCAAACGGTGTTCAGGCAGATAGAAACAAGGCATCGGCATTCCCCGCAAAAAATGGTCATTTCAGGCTTTCAACTCAAGATGTCGCCTTAATTCAAGGCTTCCCTGAGTCATGGGTATTCAAAGGAGCAGCATATCAAATTCTTGGGCAAATAGGCAATTCTGTTTCGCCTCCAGTTGCTTATCAAGTTGCCATAAATGTTGCAGATGTGTTTAAAAAAGCATAACAAATTGTTGAAGGCTGGTATCATTACGCGAAAAAACACAAGTGGATAAAGAATGAGTAATATCGAAATCAGAGTCGGTGACGCTTTGGAACTGTTCAAAGAATTGGATGACAACAGTACAAACCTGATCATAGCTGATCCGCCTTATAATTTGGGCAAAGATTACGGAAATAACCATGATCTCAGAGGATTCAGGGAATATCTGGACTTTTCAGGCAAATGGCTGGCCCAGGCACACCGTGTTCTGAAAGAGACCGGTACGATTTATGTGTTTATGGGGGTGCGGTTCATTTCTTATCTGTATGATATTATGGACAGAGAACTGTCAATGTTTTTTAACAGTTGGATCACATGGCATTACACACAGGGAATGGGCAGGAAAATAGGTTTTTCGCCACGGCACGATGATATCCTGATGTTCAACAAATCAGGTAAATTCACATTTAATCTGGATGCGGTGAGAGTGCCTCAGAAATATTACAGGGAGAGAAACAATATGCGGGGAGCGAATCCGGGAGATGTCTGGCAATTCTCCCATATACATTATTGCAATGAAAACCGTCAGAACCATCCCACACAGAAGCCGGAAGGCCTGATAGAACGCATGGTCCTGGCATCCTCCGATAAAGGAGATGTGGTCGTTGATCCGTTTGCAGGAAGCGGGACCACATTAAGAGTCTGTCAGCAACTGAACAGAAACAGTATCGCTTTTGAGATAAATCCGGACTATGTCAGAATGACTGAGCAAAGGCTTTCAAAGTCTTTCAGGGGATTTGACAGTATTGACCTCCGAATGGAAAGAATTCCTTTGGATTTAAGAAAGTCTGAGGTGAGGCATCCTTATCTGAAGAACCATATTGAGTGGTTTCTGAAACATCATAAAGGTTCGGTTTCAAATTTTCTCAAATCAGTCAAAGAAATGTACGGAGACAATATGGACACTGATTCACAAAGATCACAGAAGCAAAGATCACTTTTTGATGAGAGTGGTGCATAACCCTGTCATTAGAGCGGCCCGGGGCGGAAGAGACTATCTAATTCGCCGCCGCTCACAATTTGACAGATGCTTGCACTTCAGTCTTGGAAATGAATGAAGGAGATTGAGAGTATTATGAAATTCGTAAAAATCGAAATGCTTTTCCTGATATGGGCGGTCCCGCTACTTTTCCTGATGTTTTTTTACGGGATGAAGAAACGCGGAAGAATTCTTTCCCGATTCGCTTCGCCAAAGGGACTGAAAGCCATTGTCCCGGGCGGCACGTCTCACCGTCGCTGGATAAAGGCCGGGCTGATTCTCTCCGCACTTTTGTTTATCTCCCTTGCGCTGTCCGGACCGCAGTACGGATACCGGTGGCAGGAGATTGAGCGGAAAGGAATTGACATCATTATCGCTCTGGACTGCTCGCGGAGTATGCTTGCCACAGACATCAAACCGACCCGTCTGGATCGCGCCAAACGAGAGGTTTATGATCTGCTGACCATGCTTAAAGGCGACCGGGTGGGGCTGGTTGCCTTTGCCGGAACTGCGTTTCTCCAGTGTCCGCTGACCTTGGATTACAGCGCATTCAATATTTTCCTGAACACGCTGTCTCCCGGATATCTTCCAGTGGGCGGAACAGATATCACCGGGGCTGTTTTGACATCGCTTGCCAGCTTTGATCAAAAGACCAATTCTGAAAAGGCCATTATTCTCATCACCGATGGAGAAAACACTGGGGAAGGTGATCCGTTAAAGACGGCTGAGGAGGCAAAAGAAGCTGGTGTGAAACTTTTTTGCATCGGCGTGGGAAGCGAGGCAGGCGTTCCGGTTCCAGATAAAAAGGGCGGATTTAAAAAGGATGCATCTGGGAAGATCATTCTCACAAAACTGGATGAAGACACGTTGAAGAAAATGGCAATAGTGACTGGCGGCATCTATGTCCGTTCTGTGGCTGGTGACATGGATCTGGATGCAATCTACACCAACGAAATTCGAGGAAAGATGGAAGCTGAAACCCTTGAAAGCGGTCGGAAACAGATATGGGAAGATCGGTATCAGTGGCTTCTTGTCCTGGCGATTATCGCACTGATCACGGAACTCTTTTTGCCGTCAGTCAGGAAAACGGCTGCTGTTTCGGGCATATTGATTTTCACTCTCCTCTTCTTCCCTGTCCCCTGTCATGCCGGTCCAATGCAGGAGGGACTTGAGGCATACAAAAACGGGGAATATGACAAAGCGCTCAAACTTTTCATTGACGCACAATTAGATAATCCGGATGATCCCAGGATTTTATATAATATCGGGAACGCCTATTACAAAGTCGAAGATTTTGATTCGGCAATCAGCAATTTTGAAGAAGTCCTGAAAAGTGAAGATAAAACGCTCCGAGAGAAGGCACTCTATAATCTCGGCAATGCCAATTATCGGAAAGGAAAGTATGAGGATGCTGTCAAGAATTACCAGGAGGCGATTAAAACAGACCCGAAGGATGTAAGGGCGAAGCAGAACCTTGAATTTGTCAAAAAAGTGATTGAGCAGAAAAAAGAGGAACAGAAACAGCCCCAGGAAGGGGACAGCAAAGAGGACGACTCTGAAAAAAAGGAAGATTCCGAAGATCAGAAGGACGGGTCTGAAAAGGGGGAGGACGAATCAAAGGAGGATCAGTCTGAACAAAAGGATCCGGGCCAGGAGGATTCTGAAAAAGAGACACCTGAATATGGCGATGAAATGGATGATCAGGAAAAAGATTCAAAACAGGCCAAGCCTTCCGAGGAGGAAAATGAGGATGAGGAAAAGGCCGGTGCGGCCAAAGAAACGCCTTCCCAAGATGAGCAGGAGGGTGATGACAAAAAGCAGGCGGAGCGAATGCTCAACCGCCTGAAAGACCAGCCGGGAAAAGCAATGATTCCGGCCTATCGGAAAAGACAGGTGGAGAAAGATTGGTGATGAAACTGGAAA
>JAOZLU010000713.1 GCA_029934695.1 Desulfobacterales bacterium
AAACTTTCGTTTCAGGTTTGCGTTTGCGTTTCCAGCTTCATACAATTTTTCAATTAAAATTTCAATTATAAAATGCCTTCCAGCACAATAATTTCCAAAGCATCATAATTCCCTGCCAAATCCATCACTGTCAGTTGATAGCGTCCCGGACGTTTGAATTGATAAATCCGCGCTTCCCCGATATCCGCCTTCCGGACAAGTTTCCCGTTCAGCAACCAGTAAAGATGCCCGTGTCCGCCCTGAAGCGTGGGCAGTCTGTGCCCGGGGACGGAAAACTGTATCCGGCTCGAAAATATCCAGCATCAAACATCAAACATCCAGCATCAAGCATCAAGCATCAAACATCCAGCATCAAACATCATCAAAATCAAACTCATTCAACTCGTTAAGGCGTTCTTCCTCATCTTCCGTCAGGGGCCTGCTGATTGATTAATTCGCTTACAGCGTCCGAACTGACACCCCATACTTCCCCGAGATTTTCAGCAATATGACGTTTTTCCTGCGGGCTGAAGTCCGAGAAAGCGCGGCGGAGAAAAACCAGCGCACGGGAAAACTGCTCATCATCCAGAGACGCAACATATCCGGCAAGCTGCTCCCACAGTGGAAGCCGGGCCAGGAGTGCGTATCGGTTCCGTTTTGAGAGTCCCTCGAACCAGCCCGCACCAAGATCGGCTTCAATGCCCGGGGACAGCCGGCGCGACACTTCCCTTGCAAGGTTTTCATCAGAGATTAATTTGCGTTCAAGCAGAATGGCGCATGCATATCCCGACAAAAGGGGGTTCAGATGATCTGCATCGGACAGTTGATGCAGTTGGCGTATCCATACTTCCTCATCAACAAGCTGGTCATATTCAAGGGATACCTTATTTAATACAGATATCCCACTTATTATTTCCCTGGCTGCGTCATTGTCACAATTTGCAGCATTCAGCAACAGGAGCGCACCTTCCAGGAAGAGCTGCTCAATGAGCGGCTTCAGAGGTTCCGGATCAAATCGCCGCACATCCCCGTATCGAACCACCCTGCTCAGTTCACCTGCGGCCCGGGCAATGGCAGTGAATTCAGAGGATTCGCCAGCCAGGTGCTGAAGAGTTTGGCGGGCCTGTTCCGTGACTTCCGGCATTCCGCATTCATAAGCTTCACGGATAATTATCGCAGCGTCAGCCACCGAGCTGCATTTATCCAAGGTCATTGCAAAGCTGTACGCGGTTGCCAGTTCCAGAGTTTCTCCCAAAAGTACGGTCTCGACGAGTGCGATCTCCGACTCAGGGGTCCATTGCAGTATCCACGCCTCAGCCCATGTGGCTGAGCCCTGACGTGTGGGCTGTTTTGAGGCAAAACCGATATTCAGCACGGCCAGACGGTTCAGAAAGGAGGACCGGCTCAGATCAAGAAAAGCGGCTTCCTCGGATTTTACGCGCCGGTTTTCACGCAAATCAAGGGACATATCCTGCCTTACCGCTGTCCGATATTTCTCCAGCTTCAGCCGCTTCAACTGGCGGTTGAAATCATCCTGCACAGAGGTCTGACTGACACCTTCGGGAAGCTCGCCGATGGCCGTTCCCACTTCAACACGCGCCATGGCTTCGGCAATCACGGATTTTTCCCCGTGACCGACAAGCGTTATTGCTGCATCCTGCAAATCCCCGAGGGTCGGGGCATATCCGTCCTTCAGCGCGGCCAGGGCATTTGCCAGACGAACCCCCTCAATCACTTCCGCTGCTGACCGGGATGTGCCGGATTTCCTGAGATTGCGAACGATTCGGGAAAGATATTCCGCCGGCAGTCTTGCCAAGTCCTCACCCCGGAGACATTGCCACATCAGTTCAAAATATGAAGGTGCGTGATTCCCTGCGCCATACCCTGACTGTGAGGACAGTTTGAAATAGGAATAAGGCATGAGGGTCAGTTTGCCGGGGATTCTGGGAAGTGCTGCAAGTTCCTCATCAGTCATGGCAGGCTCCCCGGACATCATTGCAGGCGCATGATATGCACCCACAATCACAGCGATCTTTTCAGGCGCGTACCCTTCGTCAATGGCCTTCTGAATCTCCCGGCGCATATAGGCTTCACGCGCCAGGTTTTCAGATGCGCCGATGATTGTATCTTCCGCCATGTCTCTCAGGCCGCGGCCAAATTCATGCGCGGCCAGACGATAACTGTCCGGGGCAAGATTATGTTCAAAATTGCGCTCCCAGTATGTTTCATAATCGGATTCCCCCGCGCATCGGGCAAATCGTTCATACACAGATTCACGCGGCTTGTCTGTCTCTGCCATCTCACAGCAGGATTCAGATGCCTGCAATGCCAGGAAAATATCCGAAGGCAGATCAATGAACCGGACCTCAGTTTCGTTTTCCTTTGCCCATACCAGGGCCTGATATTCCGGACTGTACGCGGCCATGGGATAAACCAGGGTCCGGACAGGCAGGGCATCCGTATAGGTCAGGATGGCAATGGGCAACTTTGTCCTGCGATGTGTGATGTATTCAATCAGTTCATCCGCATCGGACAACCCTTCGATGAGTACGATATCCGGCTGAATATGATTCAGAAACGCGAGCAGATGCCATGCTCCCCCGGGTGAAAGATGTCGGATACCAAATATTTGTGCTGAAGCTGTCAAAAAAATTATATGCCTTATATGTTTTAAATTATAGAAATTTTATCCTGAATACTCCCGCCTGTTTGGCAAATCTGACAGGTCACCAGCCTGCTCACGCGGGATTGCCAAATCCGGGGGAAGCTATTCTGCCACGGATACATAATCATTTTTTGCTAAATGTCAAGTTTCTTGCAGAACAATTATATGAAATTCGGCATGATTTCGGCCAGTGTCTGAGTCTCTGCTTTGTCAGGATAATTTGTCTTTCATAACATGACTTTGAAGGTGCTGTCAATTTTTTTTCTGCGAAAAGTATGAACCGCAGATTAACACAGATTAACGCAGATTTATGGGATTATTCCGGGGCTTTTATTCCAGGACATCCGAAAATAGCCCGGGAATTTGTTGCCGGGGATGGTTGCCCCGAATTCCCGAGTCAAAGCCGAGGAATAAAATTCCCCGGCTGAAAGCGAAAGTACGCTGAAGCGCACTGTGACATTAGCTGGCTTCAGCCTGCTTCAGCTTTCAGCTCTGGAATTTATTCCGGGGCTTTGCCGGTGGGGCAGAGCCTCATGATATGCGTTACGAGGCGGAAGCCCTCGTAACGAGTAAAGCGGAGGCCACTATTTACAGATGGTGGGTTTCGCTTCGCCACCCCTACATTTTTTTGAATCGGGTATATTATTTATTTGCTGATTATAACGCTTTTAGGGGAGGCCTGAAATCAGCCCTGCATCGCACC
>JAOZLU010000714.1 GCA_029934695.1 Desulfobacterales bacterium
TTCTTTCCGTGGGAATGGAGCCGAACAATGTCTCCGACTTGGTGGATATGATGAAGCTTCCGGTCGGAGTGGATCGTTTTCTGTTGGAAGTCCATCCGAAACTGCAGCCGGTGGAACTTGCCAAGACAGGTATTTTATTGGCCGGAACCTGCCAGGCGCCTATGGATATCGGTGAAGCGTGTTCCGCTGCCCAGGCCGCATCAGCCAAAGTTGCAACCTTACTCTCACGAGGATATGTCGAACTTGATCCTTTTGTAGCCGAGATCAATATTGAAAAATGTACCGGCAGTGGCAAATGTGCGGATGTCTGTCCGGTTGAAGGAGCAATTCAGCAGGCTGAGACGGAATCTGACGGCGAAAAGATCACGCGTACCCAGATCAATCCTGCCCTGTGTACCGGATGCGGAATATGTGTGGCAGTCTGTCCTGAGAATGCGATTGACATTAACGGATGGACCCTTGGACAATATGAAGCGATGGTTGATGCGATAGTTGATGCTTAATGCTTGATATTTGATAGTTTCAAAGGGAGTGTGAAATGGGTGAAAAGACAGACAAAGAAGCCTTGAAGAAGCTTCGTGAAGAGCGTAAAGTCTCGGTTGAACGGGCAAGGAAGACAATTAAGACCCACAATGGGTTCATCAAAAAAATCAAGGAACAGATGAACACTGAGGCTAAAACCGTGCCCGAGATTGCTCAGGCAACGGAAATCCTCCCATCGCAGGTACTGTGGTACATCTCGACCATGAGAAAATACGGCTTGGTCAGCGAGGGGGAAAAGGATGGCGATTATTTTAAGTATCAATTAGTTTCCTGAAACTTGAAAGGTGGATGAGAATGACTTTGATTAATCCCGAATTTGCCGAGGAACTGGAGCGTTTCGGAGTAAGCACGGCACTGGACTGCTTTAACTGCGGAACATGCACCGCAATATGTCCGTTAATTTATGAACACTTTCCACGGAAGATGATCCGCTACATCCAGGTGGGTGCGAGGGAGCTTCTCCTGGAAAATGACAACGAACTCTGGCGCTGTCTGCATTGCGGACTCTGCACTTATACCTGTCCCAGGGAGGCTGATCCCGGAGAACTCATTCTGGGTCTGAAGCGTTTCGTCGTCGCGAATTGGAGGAGGTCCTGAAATGTACAATCCGAAAATTATTATTGACCTCATTGCCGACAATGTCAGAAAGACAAGAAATCCTTTCGGCATTCCCAAGTCCATGCTCAACAGATGGTGGAGAGATACACCTGTTCGTCCGGAAGGAGATACTCTGCTCTTTACCGGGCTGATGTATCAGTTCACACCTTATATTGAAAAGACAACGCATTATCTGGAACGATATGAGGATACGAAGCTGGCTGATTATATGGGGTACAGCAAATACATACCCAAATTCATTGCCGGAACTGGGCTCGCATTAATGACATCCGGAAAAGAGAAGAAAAACGCGGACAGTGTACTGCGAAATATTGTCAACATTCTCGCAAAGTCCAATGTCGAGTTCTTCTACAAACCGGAACTGGATGATTACAGCGGCATCCTGCTCTATGATCTCGGAGATCAGGAGGGCTTTGTCAGGCATGCCAAATTTGTTGCCGCCAAACTGAAACGGGCAGGGGTCAGAAAGCTTATTACGGTGGATCCTCATACTACTTATGCTTTGAAAGTTCTGTTTCCCAAATACACCGGCGAAAGTTTTGATGTGAAGACTTATTTTGAACTGGTCAGTTTCAAGTCGGAAAACGGAGGCTCACGCGTTACTCTTCACGATCCGTGTTTCTATGGAAGGTATCTGGAAATGTCGGATGTGCCGCGGAAAGTCCTTGCCAATCTGGGTATTGAATGTGTGGAAGTGATAAATTCCGAACACGCGACCAATTGCTGCGGAGGGCCGGCAGAGTCTGTTTCGCCAAAACTTTCCAAAGAAGTTCTTGATCGTAGGGTTGAGGAACTGCAATCCACAGGAGAACCCATTATTGCCTTATGCCCTATATGTCTCGGAAATCTGAAGAAGTCGGGTGCCCAGGTAGAGGACCTGTCAACACTGATTGCACGCAGTATGTGACTTGAGGCGTAAATGTAAACGTAAACCCCCCCTGATATCGCCCGGTTCGGGATGACGGTCTGTTTTTAAGCTTGGGCGAACCGTATTCTCCGGATTTATCAATCCGGCTTGGGCAGTCAGAGATTCTTTGAAATTTTTAAAAACAAGATAAGGAGAAAAACATGGAAGAAGAAAAGGAAGAAAAAATTTTGTACTTCTGCACACATGCAGCGGACGATCCTGAAAAAGCGTCAATACCTTTTGTGATGGCTTGTGCTGCTTTGGCTATGGATATCAAGGCAATCATTGCGTTGCAGGGAAAAGGTGTCGAACTGGCACAAAAAGGGTATGTTGACAAGATGTTGGGAACTGAGTTTCCGCCTATGAAAAAATTGCTCGGAGATTTTCTTGAGTTGGGCGGAAAACTGTGGGTCTGCGTACCCTGTATCAAGGGACGCAACATCGAAGAATCTGACCTGGTTGAAGGATATGAATTGGTGGCTGCCGGTGTCCTGAATACAGAAGCACTTGAAGCCGACGTTGTTTTCACATATTAGATTGAAACTGGAAACTGGAAACTGGAAACTGGAAACTATAAATCAGACTATCCAATTTCCAGTTTACGTTTATGTTTTCAAACCCGGAGGCATGAGATGAAAGAAACAAACATTAATAATCCACCGTATCGCATTACCGATATTGTCGGGTTGAAAAAACAGGGGGCTGAAATCACCTGTCACCCCTCTTTTGAAATACTGCCGGTTGATTTCACTCACCGGGACAGCGCATTCCAGGCATTTATATTTCTTTGCCGCTATTCCGGCAAGGTTGACGGGAAAGAATACTCGTTCAGGAAATGCTATGCACGCGGGTGTCCGCACAATCTGTGTCCCCATGTAGCCCAGGCTGTCATGATCGCCAACCGATATTTGCAAAGGGATTATCGCCGGCTGAGACAGGGCGGTTTTGAAGTCGAAGAAGAGAGGCAGTTCAGCTTGGACGATATGATTGTCAAGTTTAAGGATTACACTGATGAACACGGCCCGACCCTTAGCATTGATGATTATATCAATATTGCAAAAGAGGGCAATGAGGTTTCTGTGGATATTGACTTGGAATATGTCCCTGCTGTGGAACATTTCGCAAATCACAAAAACTCCCAGACCTTTCTGCATGGCAATTTTACCGTGACAACTCTGGGAAAGACCCATCAGACTCAACGCTGTCTTTCCTGCTATCCCAGAGAAAATGAAGATGAAAAACCGCGCAGTGTTCAAATTGCCAATGAACGTCTGATC
>JAOZLU010001194.1 GCA_029934695.1 Desulfobacterales bacterium
TACATACAGGCCCAGACCGCTTATTATTTCAAAATGGTGTCAAGAGTCGGTTCTGCCATACTTCTCTATGCTCCTCCTCTTTCATACGCCGGTTTTCAGTCAGCACAAGCATATCCATCGCATCAGCCATCTGTTTCTCGGTCAGGTTAAATCAGTTTCTGGAAAGCCTGGACGGCCATCCGGCCTCAAGATAATCCATAATATCGTAAAGTGTGATTCTTGTACCTGAAACAGCCAGCCCCCAACTGTTTCGGACGACACTGTTATTATCTCCATATCTTATCTTCATATTGTCATACCTCTTGTTTCAAAATAGCGTCAAGCCGATTCTGCTGTTCCTCCATCCGGTATTCCCATTCCATCGCATCCTCCTCCCATAACGGATTACGGGCTTCCAGCGATTTCAGAAATGCCCCGTCGGTCTGAACCGAATGCCTGAAGGCGGTGTAATCACATCCGTACCTTTCAGCATAAAAGGAGACTCTGTCGCCAGTTTCCTGAAGATGCCCCCGGCACTGGTCAGCCAGATAAGCTCTCAGCACTTCTCTGACAACACTCTCCATGTCACCGAAAACCCGGGCGGCTTTAATCCATTTATCTTCCAATGAAATTGTTGTCATGGTGTTCCTTATTTATTTAACCTGAATTGAGCGGTTCTTTGGGCTGAACATGATTCCCACTCTGCAATATCAGGGTTTCGGCAGTTTCCGGGTTTTCACCCATTGGGTGAAAACTGTAAGACGGGCAGATCAGGTGTTAGCCCTGCGAGGCGGTTTTTACAGAACATCAGTTGAGCCTGGTCCATGTATGTTATGATGCCGGATTATCTGCCCCTTTCTGACAATCCGGTAAAAGTCAGCCGTCTTTCTTCTCCTCCTGCCTGAGCTTTTGCAGGTGCGCCTCGATCTCCTCAACTGTCAGCCCGGCGAGACGATCCTTTGTCTCGTACCTCGAGAGGACATCATCGGGGCTGTACCTCGACAGAACATCATCAGGGGTCAGCCTTGCCA
>JAOZLU010000138.1 GCA_029934695.1 Desulfobacterales bacterium
CCGGGTTAAGTTTGTTGTTATAGAAAATTATAAAAATCCGCAGCCTGCTCTCTTTCTGAATGGCCCAAATCCGGCGGAGGTTCGGATTTGCCAATCCGAACCGATCTGGAAGGGATCAGGTTTTGCTCTTTTTGTCCTTGTTTTTCCCCTTAGAGCCTTTGTCTTCCGGATTGGAGGAGGATGTATAAAATTTTTTGGAGCCTTTATCTTCCTTCACCTTGGTAGCGGCTTTTTTGCTTTCCTTATCTTCCTTCACCTCAGTAACTGCCTGTTCTCGTTCCTTGGCAATTTCCCCACCTTCCCCGGCCACCTTCTTGCCTTCCTTGAACATTTCAGCATAATAGTCTTTCACCTTTTCAGGATCAAAGGTCAGGAAGGTTCCGCCTGAAGCGAAATGCTGGACAAAGACTTTGCCTATGGCGTAGGTTGTGGCACCTGCAACAACCGGCATGGTGATAACCCCGGTAGTCAGCCCCATAATGGGAACAGCTTTGCTCATACTTGCCGCAAGAGAGCCTGAAACTGCGGTTGGCAGTGCCCCCCCGGCCAGAGAGGTCAGGATGTTTTTGGCTTTATCCTTAAAAAATGGGACATTATATGCTCCGGCAATTTTCCTCAGCATATTCACCTGAATGCCTGTCAGGGCGATAAAATCTATAAGGGGCACAGGAACCAGGCCGACACCAATCGAACCCCATACATGATATCTGATAAGCTTGTCCAGTTCCTCTTTTGACACCTCTTTTACCCCTGTTTCCAAAGTTTCCGTTTCCTGAGCCTGAACTTCTTCAGCTTGCATTATGTACCTCCTTAATGTTTTAAGGAATGTGGGAAAAAAAATTTTCCTTTTTTGTTCATATCTGACTGACAAATCCGAATCATCTCAGCTAAATTTGCCTGTCAGATTGACTGACCGACTGACCAGCCTATCCATGAATCACATTGTTTACAGATGACAGCTTTATTTGAATAAAGCTGATTATATGTATTGCACTCTTTTTGTCAAGCTTTTTATGAAGCCCGAATCAATTTTTTTTGGGGCAGTAAAACAAATTTGCAATTTGTTTCTGAACAAAACAATCTGCAAAATTGTTTTACAATTTGGGCATGTAAAACAAATTTGCAATTTGTTTAGGGCAGTCCTTGTGAATCAACTGTATTCGCTCAATTTTTGCACTCCGGACAGTCTTTTTTGCTGCAAAAAACCGCTTCGCTCAATTTTTGCACTCCGGAACAGTCTTTTTGCTTCGCTCAATTTTTGCACTCCGGAACAGTCTTTTTGCTGAATGAAAATCAGAATGCCGAATCATATTCAGCAGATATCAGGGACTGATATCATCTGCACTGCCTCATGTCAAGAAAAAAAATGAAAAAATGCTGATTATAACGGATCCTTTTTTTTATCCGACGATGGTAAAAACTGCTGACAATATGGAGGTCTATACTGGAGTGATGAATATGTTGCCAATGCCCTTGAAGAGCTGATCCCGTTTTTGTTCCCTGCATTTTGTAATTAGCTGATTTTTAAATCAAAAAAATATGCGGAATAAAAATGGGATCACAATTGACAAGGAAGGACACATCTTTTGCCTCCTCACTTGTTGACAATTCATCAAAGTATGATTATTCTGTCAGACAGGGTTGAGAAACCTCCGTCTGATTTGTTTCCTGAAAAGAATTTCTCTCGTCACGAGCCTCTGCCTCACTGACAAAGGCAACGAGGAATTGGCTCCGCCTCGTGACGCATATCGTGAGGGCTTCTGCCTCACTGACAGAGGCAGAGCCTCTGCACAGGCATTCCCAGGCAGAGCCTGGGAACGAGGAAGCCTGGGAATGAGGACAGGATGCCCAAAATCCAAAATTCTTACCTGTAGGCAACTCCATAATGAGTTGCTTGACAGGTGTAACGAGGTATGGAATATAATGAGTGAAAAAATAGCAATAATAGGAATCTCCTGCCTTTTGCCCGGAGCGAGAGATTATGAAGAATACTGGCAGAACCTGATTCAGGGCAGAGATTCAAAATCAATGGCAGGCTTTGACCAGATGGGTGTTGATCCCCATAAATATTTTGATTCTGCCAAAGGGGTTGCTGACAAGTTTTATTGTATGCAGGGCGGTTATATCCGTGATTTTGAGTTTGATCCTTCAAGGTATGATTTGCCTGAAGCGCACCTTGAAAAACTCGATGACATGTTTAAATGGTCCCTTTACACAGCGAGGGAAGCACTTGAAGACAGCGGATATTTGGATAATGAGGATAATCGTGAACATTGTGGTGTCATCCTCGGCAATCTTTCTTTTCCCACCAAATACTCGAACCATCTTTTTATCCCCATTTATCACAGGGCTGTTGAAGCGTCATTACAAAAACTGACTGGGGAAAATTCACCTGGAAACGAAAAATTCAGACTCCCGCATTTTACAACTCCGGAAGACGTGTCAGATGAAAATGCCATGATCTCCGGGTATCCCTCAGCTTTGATTGCACGGGCTTTCAATCTTTCCGGAACCAGCTTTTCAATAGATGCTGCCTGCTCATCATCTATCTATTCCGTGAAACTGGCTTGTGATTACCTGATGTCAGGCAGGGCAGATATGATGCTGGCCGGGGCTGTGAGTGCGGCAGATCCTTTTTTTGTCAATATGGGTTTTTCCATTTTCCAGGCATATCCCAATATTCCGGGTTCTTCTCCACTTGACAAAGACTCCAGGGGTCTGGTGGCCGGAGAAGGGGCAGGAATGTTTGTGCTCAAGCGTCATGAAGATGCGCTGAAAGATGGGGATAAAATCTATGCGAATATCCTGGGAGCAGGGTTGTCCAATGACGGGCGGGGACAGTCAGTGCTTTCCCCAAGTGCGGACGGCCAGAACCTTGCTTTTGAACGAGCATATAAGAAAGCCGGAATAAATCCGAGGGAGACAGAATATGTGGAATGCCATGCAACTGGCACACCCCTCGGAGATAAGGTGGAACTGGATTCCATGGATACATTTTTCGGCAAATACGGTGCTTCTCCCCTTGCGGGATCATCCAAATCCAACCTGGGGCATCTGCTTACCGCTGCCGGTATGTCAGGGATGATCAAGACAATTCTCTCCATGTCCCGGAACAGGATTCCGCCCACAATCAATCTGAAGAATGCGCTCAGTTCAAAAAACAATGTCATATCCGCAGGCCAGATACCGGCTGTTGTCAGAACATGGCCCGGGAACGGTGATATCAGACATGCCGCTGTCAGCGGGTTCGGGTTCGGAGGCACAAACGGCCATATTGTTCTGGAATCTGACAAAAGGCAGGGAACAGGGAATAACAAGACCCCCGAGGTTTTGAAAAGCCCGGGTCTGCGGAGATATAAACCTCGGAGGTCTTCATCAGGGGAAGCAGCTTCCCCTTTTTCCATGGCAATCATCGGCATGGATGCCCTGTTCGGCAATTCACGGGGCCTGGCCGAGTTTCATCGGACTGCCTATGATGGATTGCAGCACTTCATCCCTTTGCCGGAAAAACGGTGGAAAGGGATTGAGAAGTATGACGACATATTGAAATCTTACGGATTTGAAGACGGCATGCCGCCCAAAGGTGCTTATGTTGACAAATTCGATCTTGACTTTCTCAGGTTCAGGATTCCGCCGAACAAGGATGACAGGCTCATTCCCCAGCAGTTGATAACCCTCAAGGTGGCGGACAATGCCATCCGTGAAGCCCGGCTGAAAGAAGGAAGCAATGTGGCGGTTCTGGTGGCTATGGGAACAGAACTTGCCCTGCATCAGTTCAGGGGACGGGTAAACCTGACGACTCAGTTGAAAGAGAGCTTTTCGGATTCTGACACGACAAAGTCAGAAGCTCTTGAAGCCTGTATCAAAGAGAGCATTCACGGTGTGGCCAAGGCAAATCAGTATACCAGCTTCATAGGCAATATCATGGCCTCCCGCATAGCATCAGTATGGGATTTCTCAGGCCCTGCATTCAGTATTTCTTCCGAGGAAAACTCTGTGTATAAATCCCTTGAGGCAGCACAACTGCTTCTGGAAAATTCAGAGGCCGATGCTGTTGTGGTGGCGGCTGTTGACCTTTCAGGCGGATTTGAAAATGTGCTGCTGAAAAACCGGCAGACCCGGATCAACAGAGGGCAGGCCAGCCTGAGTTTTGACAGGAATTCAGACGGATGGATGGTGGGCGAGGGGGCAGGGGCAGTTGTACTTAAATCCATTGATGCGGCACGGAAACAGGGAAACCTGATTTATGCGGCCATAAATGCAGTGGAATTTGCAAAAGGCAAGGATGATTCCACTGTCGCGGCTGCGTGCCAAAAAGCCTTTGACAGTGCAGGTGTCAGTCCCGCGGATATAGATTATCTCGAGGTTCATGCCAGCGGCATTTCAGAAGAAGATCAGGCTGAGATATCCGGTCTGGTGGATGCTTACAAAGGCTCCGGGCAGCAGTTAAAATGCGCCATTGGCAGTGTCAAAGCCAATATCGGCCATACTTTTGCCGCATCAGGCATGGCAAGCCTCATAAGAACCGCGCTTTGCCTTTATAACCGTTTCATCCCCCGATCACCAGGATGGTCAGGCCCCAAATATCCTGATGAATGGAAAAAAAGCCCTTTTTTCGTTCCCACGGAATCCCGTACCTGGTTTGCTGACAGCAAACAGAAATCCCGGATCGCAGCCATAAGCGGCATGGGTGCGGATGAGACTTGCGCCCATCTGATCCTCAGCGATGAACCGGGACAGACCCACAGGGAAAGCGATTATTTTACCAGGGTATCTCCTTCTCTCATTATCATTACCGGGGATAATCCGCGGGATATGGAAGCAGGGCTTGACAGCGTTTTATCATTATCAGCCCTTGACTCTGACAAGGATATGTCTGCAATAGCTGAAGATTTTTACAAAAGTTTTTCTGAAAACACTTCAGCGAGATACAGACTTTCTCTTCTGGGTCAGAGTAAAAAAGAAATCCATGATGAAGCAGAGGCTGCAAAAATTGGTATTCAGCAGGCATTCAAAGACAATGAGGACTGGTCATCAGAAGGGGGAAGCTATTTCACCCCGGAGCCTCTGGGCTGTGACGGCAAGATTGCCTTTGTATATCCGGGCGGGTTCAATTCTTATATCGGCCTGGGACGAAACCTGTTTCAGCTCTTCCCGGAGGTTTATGAAAAGGCAGGGGATTACACATCCCAGCTCGGGGACCTCCTGGGAAGCGAATTTCTCTATCCCAAAAGCATGACCAACCTGTCGGAAGAAGAGATCAAATCCCTTTCCTCCCAACTGTTCAACACCCCGGCAGTCATGTTTGAAAGCGGCATCATGTCCGCCATTCTCTATACGGACATTATCCGTGAAAGTTTCGGCATATCACCGGATCAGGCTTTAGGATACAGTATGGGTGAAGTATCCATGCTTTTCGCCCTGGGTGTGTGGGACAGGACAGACAAAATCAGCAAAAGCCTTCGCGAGTCCCCTGTTTTTCAGTCCAGAATAACAGGCTCCATGGACAATGTGAGAGAAGCGTGGAATCTTTCGGATTCTGATAAAAAGAAAATCTGGTACAGCTATAAACTGGAAGCGTCGCCGGATGCGGTTCGCAAAGCACTTGAGAAGGACCTGCACCCCTCAATGGGACGTTCAGCCTACCTGATCTTTGTCAATACACCGAATGAGGTGGTCATTGCAGGAGATGACCAGGCATGTAAGCGGATAATCCGTGATCTCGGGTGCAATTATTTTGAAGTGCCTGTCACCGATGCCATCCACAGTGAACTGGTAAGACCTGATTACAAAGAGCTGATAAATATGCACAGGCTTCCGGTCAATGAGGTGTCCAATATTGATTTCTATTCAGCCTTTGATTTTGCGCCCATTGTGGTTGACAGTGATATAATTGCAAAAAATGTCGCCAATATTTACGCCAATGAGATTGATTTTCAAAAGCTCATTGAGAAAGCTTATGATGACGGAGGCAGAGTGTTCATAGAACTCGGTCCCAGAGACAACTGCTCAAAATGGATTGATGAAATTCTCAGACATAAAAAACACCTTTCAGCAGGCATAGACAAGAGAGGGGACGATGAAAATGTCACCATTATCCAGATACTTGCAAAACTGTTCTGCCACAAGGTTTCCCTTGATCTTTCCCCTTTGTTTGTCCGTTCAAAAATGGAATCTGTTTCCAAACGGCTCTTGGTAAAATCCATAACTCTGGGGGGTGATAGCATTGAATCCGGGATTCTCACTCCTGAAAACAGGGAGATTGCCAAGGAAATTACCAAAGATACTGATAGCCAGGTTTATGGAGCTGCACAGGAGCAGACATCTGCACGGATTGTGTGCAAGAAAGAATTACAGGTCCTTGTCGTATCTGATTCGGCTGAAGCAGAGGAGAGCAGAAAAATGAATGAAACTATATCGGAAAACCGGCAGATACCAGCACCGGCCCCTTCTTTTCTTTGTGCCGGAGAGCAGGAACTCAGTCGGAATATATCCCTTCTCAACGCATCCCATGAAGCATTTCTGAATACAAGGAAACTGGCAAGTCGGCAGATCAGGGAGCTTATCGCACTTCAAATCGCCCTGGTAAAAAAGGGTGACAGAGCGGAGGATACACCGGCCCGGGCATCGGAGCCTGAACCTGTTGAGCCTGAATCTGTTGAGCCCGAATCTGTAGAACCTGAACCTGTCAAGCTCGAACCTAAGCCTGAACCTGAAAAACCAGAAAAGAAAAAAAATATTATATGGGATCAGGATGACCTGCTTGAGTTTGCAGGGGGAAGCATTGCAAAGGTTTTTGGCGATGAATATGCCATCATAGACACCTATCACCGAAAGGTGAGACTTCCTCTCATGCCATATCTTCTGGTCACACGGGTGACGGAACTGAATGCAAAAAGGGGAGAGTTCAAACCCTCGACCATGACAACCGAATATGACATTCCTTTTAATGCATGGTACTGTATTGACGGACAGATTCCCTGGGCGGTTTCAGTGGAGTCAGGCCAGTGCGATCTTCTGCTCATCAGTTATCTTGGCATAGATTTCTCCTGTAAGGGAGAACGGGTTTACCGGCTTCTGGACTGCACCCTGACATTTCTGGAAGATATGGCCATGGAAGGAGAAACCCTGCGCTATGAGATCAGCATAAACTCCTTTGCCAAAAGCGGGAAAAGCCTGCTGTTCTTCTTCAGCTACGAGTGTTTTGTCAAAGAGCGGATGGTTCTTAAAATGGACGGAGGCTGCGCGGGTTTTTTCACTGATGAGGAACTCGCGGCAGGCAAGGGCATCATATATTCGGAAGAAGAGATTCAGGAGAGAAACCAGACAGAAAAGAAATCATTCACCCCGTTTCTTGTTTGTGATAAAAAGGCTTTTGAAAGAAACGACCTGATTGAGATCATCAAAGGAAATCAGGAGGCATGTTTTGGCAGACACTATTCTCAGAACGGCCTGAACCAGTCTTTGCGCTTTTCCTCCGAAGAAATGCTTATGATTGACCGGGTAACCTCCATTGACATTGACGGCGGACCATGGGGACTTGGCAGGATCATGGCCGAAAAAATCCTTGACCCGGATCACTGGTATTTTCCATGTCATTTCAAAGATGACGAGGTGATGGCCGGTTCTCTCATGGCTGAAGGGTGCGGGCAACTGCTTCAATTCTTCCTCCTTTATGTTGGAATGCACACCCGGACAAAAGATGCAAGATTTCAGCCCATAAAAAATCTTCCCCAGAAGGTCAGATGCCGCGGACAGGTGATCCCCAAAGACAGGCTGCTCACCTATCGCATGGAAATAATGGAAATCGGTCTTGCTCCTCATCCTTATGCCATCGCCAATATTGACATCCTGCTCGAGGACAAAATTGTGGTGGATTTCAAGAATCTCGGGGTGCAACTGGTGGAAAAGCATGAGGATGATCCTTATAAAATTTGTCTGCCTGAAATATCTGAACATCAGCTGGCAAAACAGGTTCCACGCACAGAAGAAAAAGAGGCCCTGTTCACCCAGTATCACCTTCAGAATTTTGCCACAGGTTCGATCTCCGAATGCTTTGGCCCTGAGTTTGAAATTTATGAAAACCGTCAGCCTCCCAGAACCCCCAACGGAGACTTGCAGCTCACCACCCGTGTTCTCGAAGTCGTCGGAGAGCGTCATGATTTTTCAAAACCGGCTTATGCCATTGCTGAATATGATGTTCCTCATGATGCATGGTATTATGAGCAGAACTCCCATCCCGGAGTGATGCCCTATTCCATAATCATGGAGATAGCACTTCAGCCCTGCGGATTCATCTCAGCCTGCATGGGTACGACTTTGATCTACCCGGAGACCGATTTCTATTTCAGAAATCTCGATGGTGCTGGAAAACTTCACCAAGATATTGACTTGCGAGGAAAGACCGTCAGGAACAAATCCACCCTGCTCTCGACAGCAGCCATGGGCAATACCATTCTCCAGTCCTTCGAGTTTGAGATGGAGGTGGATGGCAAACCCTATTACACAGGAACTGCTGCATTCGGATATTTTGTGGAAGCGGCCCTGAGAGATCAGGTGGGCCTTGACAGCGGAATTGACAACCATCCTCTGACAGAGAAAAAATATCTGTCAGATGGCGAGATTGAATTTCTGGATCTGAAATCAGAAGATGCGAGAAAACGATATTATGAACCGGGTACCAAAAAACCATACTACCGCCTGACCGGACCCCAGCTCGATTTCCTCAATATGGTTCAGATTGTAAAACAAGGAGGAAAAAAGGGGCTTGGATATATTTATTCGGAACGGAAACTCAGACCCGCAGACTGGTTTTTCAAATGCCACTTCTATCAGGACCCTGTAATGCCAGGCTCTCTCGGAGTTGAATCAGTGATGCAGGCTTTACAGGTTTTTGCCCTGAATCAGGACCTGGGAGCGCAGTTTATATCCCCGAGGTTCACCCAGATCGAAGATATAATTGTCTGGAAATACAGGGGACAGATGAATCCCGATATTGACTTGATGGCCATAGAAGTGCATATTACCAAAATTGAAAAGAAAACAGACAAGGTGACACTTGTGGGTGATGCCAGTCTGTGGAAAGACAAGATACGAATTTATGAGATAAAAGATATTGCGCTTTGTATTGAAGAGGCGTAAGCGTAATACCCCTACCAATGGCAAATCGGCTTAGGCCCTTTACAGAATTGAGGAAAGGAAACACTATGCAGATAATGGCTGATGAAAACAGACTTAGGCAGCTTCTTAAAGAGGCGATTATCGAAGCAGTTCAGGAACAAAAAGATATCTTTTACGATCTGATTGCCGAAATAATAGAAGATATTGCTATGGCAAATGCAATCCGGGAAGGGGAAAATACGGAAAAGGCCACCAGAGAGGAAGTGTTCAGTATATTGGAAGGGCACTCGTGAATACGGAATTCAGAAAAAGTTTTGTCAGGGATTTGAGGAAAAAAGCGAAAGACAGACCGCTCCTTAAACGGATTCAGGAAGTTGTCCTACAGGTTGAGGAATCCGAAAATATATATGAAATAAGGAACATAAAAAAACTTACCGCAGATGGTGAGTTTTATCGGATCAGACTAGGAAATTACCGGATCGGGTTGATCCTTGAAGATGATACAGCCCTATTTGTCAGGGTGTTGCACAGAAAAGAAATTTATCGGTTTTTTCCATAGGAAAGGCAGTTGAATAAAGGAGCAAGCCTCTGTTTTATTTTTAGTAATTTGCTGATTGGAACGGATTAAGGGGAGGGTGCAATGGAACTGCTTTGGTGCTTTAGTGGCAGGATATTTCAACCGCTAAATCGAAAGCCCTTCCCAAATCCATTATAATCAGGTTTTATTTTGATTACACTCATTTCAATAACTACACAACCATGACTACAGGAATAAATTCATGACTACAAACCAACTTTCTCTGTCAGATTCATACACAGACCAGAACTGGGGCTGGCTTATTCAAGAACATGAGGTCTCCTTTGACAGCCTGGAAATAAGGAAAAGATTGTCAAATCTGGAGAATCCCTGTTATATCGTCAAAGACAACGAAACATTGGGAATAGGCACTCAGAGATCAGACACACACGATAAAAAAAATACCTTTGAAACCAGGGCATACACTCCTGCATTCCAACCCGGGCAACTGGGTGATCCGGAATTTAAAAAAACTTACGGAACCAAATACAGCTATTATGCAGGTGCAATGGCAAACGGGATTGCTTCCGAAGAAATGGTCATAGCACTTGGCAAGGCAGGTTTTCTGGCTTCTTTTGGTGCAGGCGGCCTTGTTCCCGCAAGGATTGAAACAGCCATACAAAGAATCCAGCAGGCCCTTCCAAACGGTCCTTATGGCTTCAACCTGATTCACAGCCCCGCGGAACCCGCTCTCGAACGGGGTTCTGTGGATCTTTACCTCAAATACGGTGTCAGGTGTGTCGAAGCTGCCGCATTTATCGCACTCACGCCAAATGTCGTCCGTTACCGGGTAGCTGGTCTAAGTTTGAATGCAGACAATGAGATTGAAATAAAAAACAGGATCATTGCAAAAATCTCCCGCAGGGAAGTGGCTGCCAAATTCATGGAACCCCCGCCGGAAAAGATTGTTCAGCAATTACTCGCCCAGGGCCTGATATCGGACCAGCAGGCCGCACTTGCAGCAAAAGTGCCGATGGCGGATGATATAACAGCAGAAGCTGATTCAGGTGGACATACGGACAACCGGCCCCTGGTTTCCCTGGTCCCCTCCATAATAGCCCTCAGAGATGAAATTCAGGCAAAATATCAGTTTGCCCGGCCGGTCAGAGTCGGAGCAGGCGGCGGTATCGGAACCCCGGAAGCTGCCCTTGCCGCCTTTGCAATGGGTGCGGCTTTTGTGGTGACGGGAACGGTGAACCAGGGCTGCGTGGAAGCCGGAGCCTGCGAACACACAAAAAAATTGCTCTCACAGGCGGACATGGCTGATGTGGCAATGGCCCCGGCATCCGACATGTTTGAAATGGGTGTGAAACTTCAGGTGCTGAGACGCGGCTCTTTCTTTCCCATGAGAGCGCAAAAATTATACGACCTGTACAACACCTGCAATTCCATAGAGGAAATCCCGGCTGCTGTACGGGCAAGCTTGGAAAAACAGGTGTTCAGAAAAAATCTGGATACCGTATGGGAGGAAACAAAGATATTTTTCGAGGGCCGGGATCCCAGCCAGATTGTAAGCGCAGAAAAAGATCCCAAAAAAAAGATGGCCCTGATATTCCGCTGGTATCTGGGGTTTGCCTCCAGATGGTCCAACACCGGCGAAAAAGGCCGTGAAATGGATTACCAGATATGGTGCGGCCCCTGCATCGGCGCATTCAATGCCTGGGTTAAGAATTCTTATCTTGAGGATGTGAAAAACAGGAGAGTTGCGGATGTTGCAGAACATATCCTCAGAGGAGCTGCGTTTCTGTATCGGATTCAGATGCTTAGAAATCAGGGGGTGATTGTTCCGCCGGAACTGGGGAGGTATTATCCATTGAGACTTTCCCTTATTCTGTAAGCAAGCAACAGACACTCCACAGCCACGCCGGCGAGATAAACAGCGGCAGGGTAACGCCGCTGTTTGTGAAGTCTCTGTCAGACAAAGTACCTTTCGAGCAGCGCAAGAATTTCAAATGGATGATATTTGTGGGAAAGAATGTGAATGCCCTCGCCTCCGGTGTTCCGCAGTTCCTCTCCGCCCACATACACATTGATATGGGGCTGAAAATGCTCCTTATGCGTCGGTTCGTAATGGAACATCAGTTTGCTGTTTTCAAAAAATATGTTGTAACTGTAATACAGATAATCGTCAGCGACTTTGTCATACACCACTCTGATTTCCACAGTGACATTCTCTTTTGAGATGAGCTTCTTTTTATACCTGTAAGGATCTTTCTGCCTCGAGCTTCGGACATTTCCTCCTTCGACCAGTTCCGTGTTTCTCTGAAAAATCGCATTCAGGCGATTTTCAAATTGCCTGAACACCCTGACAAAGTTCTGTGAGCAAATTTTTTTCATTCTGATCAGTCCGTCAGCGATACACGCTCATGTTCTCTCACATGTCTGTTCATACACTCCTCAATGCCTTTCAGAAGTGCTGTGTTGCCTCTGAAATCCTCCCTCATCTCCCGTGCAAACTCCTCCCTCTCAACAATAATGACACCTTCCTCATCATATTTCAGAAACAGTGATCTGATTCTGAGAAACAATGATCTGATTTCTGAAAAAAAAGATGACAGTCTCATAAAGTTACCTCCTTATCCGAATTTTTTGGGAAATCCCCCGATGTCTGTTAGCATCGTCCCGGGCTGAAAGCCGGCGATTTTCAGTCGGGACGACAATCACATTAACGCAAAACTGTTATTTTACTTTCAGGTGTCTTAAAATTTATTCCATCATATTGCTCCCTGTTCATCTGTTTTCAGCATCTGCCTTCCTGCCCACTGTATTTTCACATATCCCGGAAAGCCTATTTAACATATCATACACAGGATGATTCCTTTTCTTACATCCGGTCTAAAAAAAAATTATTGCCGGCGGTCGGATTTCCGGATGACAGTCTGCCAAGGGATAAATCCCCGGCCCGAAAGCGAAAGTGCGCTCAAGCGCACTATGCAAAGTACCTTTCCAACAAGGAAAGAATTTCAGGCGGATGATATTTGTGGGAGAGAATGTGAAGCCCTCACCGCCGGCATTCTGTAATTCTTTCCCGTCGGATAAGTACCCGGCCAAAAGTTTTCCGGGATTTTTTCTGGGAAAGCAGCTTTCACAAACCGCGGATGAACACGGATGAGTCCGGCAGACAGGCCATCTGCGTTCATCTGCGGTTCACAATGTCCCTCGTATGCAAATACTTGAAAACATATGGCCAGAGGCCCGCAGGGTCGCCATGTTTGCAGCATAAGAAATCAAACCGGTCAGGCCCGCAGGGTCGCCATGTTTGTAGAATCCGCAAAACACCATCAGTCAGAGGCCCGTAGGGTCGCCATGTTTGCAGAACCCGCAAAACACCATCGGTCAGAGGCCCGCAGGGTCGCCATGTTTGCAGAACCCGCAAAACACCATCGGCCAGAGGCCCGCAGGGTCGCTATGTTTGCAGAACCCGCAAAACACCATCGGTCAGAGGCCCGTAGGGTCGCCATGTTTGTAGCATAAAAAATCAAGCCGGTCAGGCCCGCAGGGTCGCCATGTTTGTAGAACCCGCAATATATCATCGGTCAGAGGC
>JAOZLU010000715.1 GCA_029934695.1 Desulfobacterales bacterium
TTCCACTTTCCACTTTTTTGTCCAGCCAGTCAAGTATCTGATCCGCCACGGCCTGCCAATCTTTGTCCAACATCATCGCATGACCCATATTTGGAAAAATGCGGGCTTCTGTATTGTAGGACCTCGCTGTTGATTTGACGGAATCAGGCGAAATAATGACATCATTTTCCGCTCCCAGGACCAGAAGCGGGGTCTTTACTTTCCGCGGTTGCGGTGAATATTTGGATCCTGACATATCCCACATTGCCTTGTACGATTCATGCTGAAAAAGGGGGACATATTTTTTCACAGTCTCCGGCGACACCGCTTTGCTGAAGAAAAGGTCCCGCATTTCCTGAAAAGAAGCCACATATTCCCACGCACTCCTTGGAAGCATATTTATCAGATACATTTTCTGGCAGAAACTCGGATAAAGCCAGAGCATTCTCATGGCCACAGATAACAGGCCGTCAGCGGGTATGGGGGCCAACAGAACCCCGGCAGGTCTTTCAAAAGACTCCATAAGTTTCTGAACAATCCATCCGCCCATGGAATGACCGATCAGAATCGGAGAAGTTCCCAACTCCCGGACAACCTGACACACATCCTCAATATAATCAGGGACTGAGTTCATCCAGACAGATGCATGCCCCTCACTCTTTCCATGTCCCCTAAGGCTTAACGCGTGGGATTCATATCCATGGTCGGCAAAATAGGGAAGAAAATATTCTTCCCAGCACCAGGCGCCTGCAAAGGCCCCGTGTATAAAAAGAATCGGAACCGAGCGTTTTTTATCTTCAGGATATTTGCTGATGACTTCTATTTTCATATTTTTTTCACCTTAATATTATTGTTTCGTCACTCGTAAGGGAACTCCAAACAAACCCGTTATCCTATATTCGTTGCCGGACGGGGTTTGCAACCCCGTCCGCAATGTTTATTGCTGATTATAACGGATTTAGGAGAAGATGAATTTTTTAGGCATATTTTTTTCATGATAAGCATCTCCTTCCTGAAAATTGTTCTGATTTTCAATAACGACATTATATGCTCTTTTGGCTGTTCTGATTACATTCTCCCATATCGGAGAGCGTGTATATGCCTCATCTGTGAGATTGTCTCCTGTCTCAGCAAGGAGTCTCTCTATGGAAGAGACAACAGCCCGTACCAATACAGCTTCGTATTCATCTTCAAGAATGACACAGATCAGTTTCTTCGGTTTTTCAGCCAAGCCTGTATCGTCAAACAGAAAATGAACCGCGTAGTCAAAACAGTCGTAAACAATTCCTTCGGAATACTGTTTCTGTATCCATGCTTTTTTCTGGTACTGTCTGTCCGACAGTGCCTTTAATGTGCCGATAAGTTCCTCACGCATCTCTGGGTATTGCATGACGCACTCCTTTTGACACTGGTTCAGTTCAATGGAATTTTTTGGAAAATCCGCCCGGATTTGTCTGAGAAAACAGCATGCTGTCCGATATTTGGAGCTTTCCCACAACCGTCTGGTTTTGCAGTATTTCCCATTGAAGTGAACCTGTGACGGAGTTGTCCGGAGTAGCGAAATCGTTCACCGAAGCAGACGTTCGGCTTCATCAAACGATATGGAAGCAGTGTCTCTTTTGCATTCATCCAAAAATGCCAGAAAATCATGGTTTTTCCGCAAAAGCTCGACTTCTGTGGCGAAATCATCTGCCTTTGCCGATGATATGATGATCTGTCCCCTCTCATTCAGTTCGATTTTGAAAGGCAGGTTTTGCAAATCGGAGTGTTCGCACACTTCTTGCCAGTTCATAAACGCCCCCTTTCTTCGTTAGTATGTGTTCCTAAGACAGAGCGTCGGAACGAGGTCAAAAGAAATCATAGCTTCTATTTAAAGTATGGATCAGCGTCTTACCCAGCGCATCAATCTGAGTACGCACATTATATGTCTTATTGTATGTCACTTCCTGCTTATGTCCTAATGCATCCGTGACACGGGTCAGACGGCCCTTGACATCATAAGCCAGTTATCTGATGGGGGAATCAAGTTTTTTCGGCTGATAAACATCATGCCCTGTGAACACCATTAAATTTTTAAGCTTTTCCAGCAAAGAGGGCAGAAAACTTGACCTTCAAATCATAGAAATACCCTACAGCAAAGCTGGATTATTGTCAAACAAAAGTATTCATAGGCGGTGCCGAAGCAGGACTTTTGTCAAACTATGGTGCTGTCTCACCATTCAGACAAAGACTTGACAAATTGTTTCTGTCATGCTATTTATTCCTTTTCATAATGCAATTATGAGTATTGCATTCCTGCCATACAGTTGGGCTGCAAACGGATTGAACAATTTGAGCCGGATCTGTAGGTGTTGTCATTCTGACAACGAAGTTCGTATGGGCAATGAGAGGGGTCAGGATTGTCGTGTTACCCCCCTCTGTTGAGACTGAATATTCGCTATGAGGAGCCAGCAAAAAGGGCATAAATCCAAATGCATCTTTTGGAATTTTCCAAAAGACACCCGGATTGCAAAAATGCACTGGACAACTGGTACAAACTTGTCAAACGCTGTCTTTCAAGTCGTTTGATGATCTTCGAAAAACATTCCCAAACGCTGATCAGGTTGGAAAACGGACTGTGTTCAACATTGGCGGCAATAAGGTTCGTCTGATCGCGGCAATTCATTATAACCGGGGAAAACTGTATATTCTGCATGTATTCACGCATGATGAATATGACAGAGGCAGGTGGAAGGAGCCGCAATGACCGCTCACAGACTGGAACACATTGAAAAAATATGGCCTTCGGTGGCACCTGTGTTTTCGGTGCCACGGACCCGTGAGGCGTATGACCGCCTTGTATCGCTGCTGGATGATGTCGCAGAGAGAGTGGGGGAGGACGAGGGACATCCGCTGGCCTTGCTCATGGACACCCTGGGAACACTTGTCGAGGTATATGAAACCGAAAATTTTCCCGAACCCGATGTGACGCATAGTGAAACACTGCTCTTTCTCATGGAGGAACACGGACTGGGGCAGGATGACCTGCCGGAAATCGGGGATGCAGTCTCCGACATTCTGGCCGGAAGGCGCAGGCTCGACGCACGGCAGGCCAATGCCCTTGGCAGACGGTTCAATGTGCCGGCATCGGTCTTTCTCAGTTGAGCCAGAACGCTCTCCCTCGTCAGGAGGTTGTTCCCAGTTGGTGTTTGATTAACCTGCATAAGCTCTCCTTAATTTCCTGATGTCTTGGAACAGGTGACTGCCTGCCGGTCATGGGATTGGTATAAATATTGTCATATCGTTTCAGATAGAGCTTTCAACAAAAGATTTGTCCGCTCGGTGGTGTGTCATGCGAAAAACCGCTTCGCTCAATTTT
>JAOZLU010000139.1:0-10457 GCA_029934695.1 Desulfobacterales bacterium
TTCCGTGAACAGTTCCAAAAAATAATTATCTCACGCAGAGGCGCGGAGTCGCAGAATGACAGAGATTCTTCTCTGCGTCTTTGCGCCTCTGCGAGATATATGAAAGTAGCAATTACTTGGTTTACCGTACTGTGCTGGAGGCGGATAATCAGGCCGTCATTCTCAAAGTGCTAAAGAAAGATTATCCCCACGCCGGAAGATATACAAATCGCTGGCTGAAAACAAATAAAAATGTGGACGTTGGCCAGATCGTGAATGATTGCTTGCGGCTGTGATGATTGACCTGGGTTTTTGTGGGAGGATGGGGCTTCGGACGGGGTTGCAAACCCCGTCCGGCAATGGGGTCCGGCAATGAATGGTGAATGGTGAATTAGGGACACCTTCAGGATTCAGCTTTTTCATGTTTCGTTGTGACGTGAGGTCATGTATGTTATTGGATAAAAAAATCAAGCTTGATATTGTCAAAAAAATATATATATTAAAACCTGTTAAAATTCTGTGGGGATGAAAATCAGATTTTCATTTCAAGGGAACACAGATTAACACGGATTTTTATATTGGGAAATAGCAAGACCGTTCTTCAATCCGTGCTCATCTGTGTCAATCCGTGTCCTGATTTCATTTGGATGTAACCAAAACAGGGCATTTAAACAAAAGATACCGAATTTTCATTCCATAATTTAGGAGAAACAATGGCTGAAGCTGACAGAGATGATCTCATAAGTATTATTGAAGAAGAAGATAGCGAGGAAATCAGTATTCCCGCTATTTTGCCCATGATGCCGGTACGGGATGTTGTGATTTTTACGGATATGCTTCTTCCGCTTTTTATCGGGCGTGAACAATCTGTGCGCGCTGTGGAAAAGGCAGTGGAAAATGACGGATTTTTGCTGCTGGCCACCCAAAAGGACCCGGACCATGAAAACCCCGGACCGGATGATATTTACAGTGTCGGCACGGTGGGAAGAGTCCTGCGTATGCTGAAACTTCCCGACGGGCGACTCAAACTCCTTGTGCAGGGCATCACCAAGGCAAGAATTGTTGACTATGTCAGGAAGAAATCCTGGTATCGTGTAAAGATCGAAATGATTTCGGAAGAGATGATGGGTGAAAACAGTATGGAAACAGAAGCCCTCCTGAGAAATGTCCGGGAGCATTCTGAGAGAATACTGTCCCTCCGGGGGGAACTGACCGGTGATGTCACCACCATTCTGGAAAGCATTGACGATCCCGGCAAACTGGCTGATCTTGTGGCCTCAAACCTGAGACTCAAGCTTGATGAATCCCAGCACCTGCTTGAAATCCTTGATCCTGTGGAACGTCTCCTGAAGGTCAATGACATGCTCTCGCGGGAAGTTGAGCTTTCAGCAATGCAGGCGAAAATTCAGTCTGAAGTAAACGATGAAATGTCAAAAAGCCAGCGTGATTACTATTTAAGGGAGCAGGTCAGGGCAATTCACAAAGAACTGGGAGAATTCGATGAGAGAGCCCAGGAACTAAAGGAATATACCAAAAAGATAAAACGCGCCAAAATGTCCAAAGAGGCCCAGAAAGAGGCCCGGAAGCAATTGAAACGTCTGGATCAGATGCATGCGGACGCTGGTGAATCTTCGATTGTGAAAACATACCTGGACTGGCTGACAGACATGCCCTGGAGCAAGTCGAGCAAAGATGTCATTGATATCAAATACGCAAAAAAGGTGCTGGATGAGGAACATCACGGGCTGGACAAGATAAAGGACCGTATTCTGGAATATCTGAGCGTCCGCAAGCTGAATCCGAAAATGAAGGGACCGATTCTGTGCTTTGCAGGTCCTCCGGGGGTGGGAAAGACCTCCCTGGGACGGGCAATTTCACGGGCCATGAAACGCAAATTTGTCCGCATCTCTCTCGGGGGGATTCGTGACGAAGCAGAGATCAGGGGACATCGCCGCACCTATATGGGCGCGCTCCCGGGGCGCATCCTCCAGGGGCTGAATCAGTGCGGCAAAAACAATCCTGTGTTCATGATGGATGAAATTGACAAGCTGGGATCCGATTTCCGGGGCGATCCCTCTTCCGCACTTCTGGAGGTCCTTGACCCGGAGCAGAATTCCGAGTTCAGCGATCATTACCTGAATCTGGCATTTGATCTTTCCAAGGTCATGTTCATCCTGACTGCCAACCTGACCGACACCATCCCCTCGGCGCTTCTCGACAGGATGGAGATCATCACGCTTTCAGGATATACTGAGGAAGAAAAAAAGGTTATTGCGGAAAAACATCTGATTCCGCGTCAGGTCAAGGAGAACGGTTTAAAGAAAAAGACTTTATCCATCAGTTCGGGTGCATTGCTGCAAATTATCACAGAATACACCTCCGAAGCAGGACTGAGGAACCTTGAAAGGGAAATCGGAAAACTCTGCCGCAAATTGGCGCGCAAGATCGCTGAAAAGAAAAGAGGGCCTTTTACCATTACAAAGACCAATCTGCACAAGTATCTGGGGGTTCCCAAGTATTTTCCGGAAATGGACCAGGAAGAGAGTCAGGTCGGTCTGTCCACAGGCCTTGCCTGGACACAGGTGGGCGGTGAGGTGCTGTATGTTGAAGCGTCCTTAATCGGCGGCAAAGGGGAATTGGTCATCACCGGACAGTTGGGAGAGGTGATGCAGGAGTCTGCCCGCGCCGCGCTGACGTATGTCAAGGCAAATCTTATGATGTTCGGTCTTGAAGAAAATATTTTTGACAATATTGATATTCACATTCATGTGCCGGCAGGCGCCATTCCCAAAGACGGACCGTCCGCGGGCATTGTAATTGCCACTGCCCTTATTTCCGTTCTGACAGACTCTCCTGTGGACAAATACGTCGCCATGACCGGTGAGATTACGCTCAGGGGAAGAGTGCTTCCCATCGGCGGCCTGAAAGAGAAGGTGCTCGGTGCTCTGAGAGGCGGAATTCGCAAGGTCATCATTCCTGAAAAAAACAAAAAAGACCTGGCTGAAATCCCCGCGAACGTGAAACGGAAAATAGAGTTCATCCCTGTAAAGCACATGCATGAGGTTCTGCCGATTGCGTTTGATAATGAATGAATGACTTAAATAGGAAGGGGCCGGAGGCCGACAATAAATGTCCGCAGCCTCTGACCCCTGACCCCATAATTAATTATGAAAATACTTGCTGTTGATACTGCCACTGAAAGTTGCAGCGTTGCGATTGCGGACGCTGATCTGGGGACACTTGCCGAGGTGACAAGCCTCAGAAAGGAGACCCATTCAAAGCACCTGCTGGGGATGATCCGGACGGCCCTTGAGCTGTCTGGCCTTGGAATTTCTGATATGGACGGGTTTGCCGTTGCCAGGGGACCGGGAAGTTTTACCGGCTTACGCATCGGAATCAGCACTGTGAAGGGATTTGCAGCTGCATCCGGAAAACCGCTGGCAGGGGTTTCAAACCTTGATGCCCTTGCGTTTCAGTTTCCTTTTTCACCCAATCTCCTATGTGTGCTTTTGGATGCCCGCAGAAAAGAGGTGTATTGTGCGTGTTACCGATCTGAGCGCGGTGCGCTCAGAAAGGAAACAGAGGAGCAGACCCTTTCTCCTGACAAAGCCATTGCCAATATCGGTGAGCCGTGCCTGTTTGTGGGAAACGGTGCTGTTCTTTATCAAAAAGTTGTGACTGAGCAGAAGGGCGAAATGGCTCATTTTGTGCCCTCCTGTCTCAATGTCATCCGGGCCTCAACTGTTGCACATCTCGGTATGGAGCGATTTGAAAAAAATGACGTGGATGATGTGGCCTCGTTTGTGCCCAGTTATTTGCGGAAATCTGAGGCGGAACTGAATTTCGAGAAGAAGATGAATTTATACCCGGATTGAATGATCCGGGGGACGTTCTGGCAGGGTTTAACCGAGGTTTGAACCGCAGATTTAAGCAGATTGCAATGATTCCGCAGACAGTCTTTCAGACTTTCATCTGAGAATTCTTATGAACCTGTCTGATCAGCGGTTCAGAACCGCGGGATATGACAAATGGTGAAAAACGCAACTTCAGGAGACTGAGAAAATGAACAAACTTCAAATTTCAGAACTTATGAGGAAGAAGCAGACTTCCGGGACGCTCCCGACTCTGACCGGAAAGATCGGGGCTTCTGCGGTTCATATCGGCTTGGTCACCCCTGTAATCACCCCATGACACCGGCAGGCTGTGCTTATCAGCATATCTGTTCTGGCGTTTTCCACCTGAGCCAGAAGGTCAAAGAGCTGCACAGGCCGATACCCGCCGATGCCCGGGCCCAACTGATGACTCCGAATGACCAGCGACTGAAACGCCTGCAACTGAATATCTCCAAGAATTTCAAACATATTCTGTTTTCTGAGTTCCCGGGTGACAGTGCAGATATTGCGGGGTTCGGCGCAGTCTTCCGGGCATCTGAATGTGGCATGACTGACATAAATATCCCCGTTGTTTCCCCGCATGGGATTCGGAAGCAGTTGGTCAGTTTCAGGGGGCAGGCCAGTCCGGCAAAGTCGGCCGGCTCCCAACCGCAGCAGACACCATTCAGCCGCCAGGTGAATCGGCAGTGCCGGGATGATCCAGTCCGGCCCGTTCCCGGCATGAAGATGCTGATGCAGAAAATCTGCCCCATCCGCCTGCTCAGGCACACGATTTGGCCCTCTGACCTGCTCAAGATTTGCCCTGACCGGATCAACCAGGGTGAACTGCCTGTCATTATGATTTTCTGACAATTTCCGGAGCGCGTGGTGTCCGAAATGGCCGGTGCCGATGATCCATATTTTTTCCATAATAAATTCCAACCCCGCTTTCAATTGTTCAATTTTCTTGATTTTTAAAAATAAATATTATATCTGATTTTTAAAATCAAGGACAGAAAATGAATGGTGAATGGTGAATGATGTCGGATTGCCAAATCCGAACCGTTCCCGGCCGGATTTGGCAATCCCGCGGGGGCAGATATCTATAAATCTGCAAAAAAGGTGGGTTCCGCTTCGCTACACCCACCCTACATTTATTTTATTGACATAAAAATAATTTTATTCTATTGAAACAGATTTGACGGGTGGTAAGAATCAAACCATTAACAGAAAGGAACAGAAAATGAAAAAGATCATGGTGTTTTGTCTGTCAGGTATTTTTCTTCTGACAGCCTGTGCAGGAGGACCGGAATCAAAGACAGGCCAAGGTGCGGCTCTCGGAACCCTTGCAGGCGCAGCCATCGGCGCAATTGCCGGCCAGACAATTGAAAAGGATACAGAAGGTACGCTTACAGGTACCGTTGTTGGTGCGGCTGCGGGCGCGGCCATCGGTGCAGGTGTCGGCGCGATGATGGACAAACAGCAGGAGGAACTTAATGAGGCTTTGGCAAATTCCGAGGCTGCTGTGGTACATAGAGAAGGAGATGTCCTGGCCATCAACCTCAAGGGAGATGTCACCTTTGACAGCGGATCATCAAAGGTAAAAACCGGATTGTATTCGGAAATTGACCGCATTGCGGAAATCATGGTAAAATATCCTGAAACAGCCATCATCGTGGAAGGACACACTGACAGTGTCGGCAAAGAAAAGAGCAATATTGAATTGTCAAAGCGGCGTGCCGAGGCAGTTAAAAATTTGCTCGTTCAACGCGGCGTGGGCAATTCACGGGTGAGAATCGTAGGTTATGGCGAATCCCAGCCCATTGACGATAATGGCACCCGGGAAGGACGCCAGAGAAATCGCAGAGTGGAAATAAAACTTGAGCCTACTGGCACACCTTCTTCATAACATTCTCGTTCCCAGGCTCCGCCTGGGAACGCATTTCAGAGGCTCCGCCTCATACAAACAGATTTCGTTCTTTATCGTTATTTTTGACAATATGAGGAAACTCAATGAGAACACTGAAAGACTTTTTTGAAATTGTTGATATTCACATGGTTATTGTGATATGTCTGTCTCTTTTGCTGACATATCTGTGTATCCATTTCAATTTGCAATCTGATCTGCCTTCCGGATTTGTTGGGATTGCAATCGTTTTCCCGGTGGTCTTTTCCATCAATGCGGCTTATAAGCGCAGGGAACAGGCCCTCGGATATTTTGCCGACTTTAAAGCCCATTTTGTATCCCTGTACTACGCTCACAGAGACTGGATTCCTAAAGCAGAGCAGAATCCGACGATACAGGATTTCAGAAATATCTCTTTGGAAACATTTACCAGACTTCATCTTTACCTGAAGAATGAAGAGCCTGATGCAAAAAATGAGACAGCCAGGGTTTACAACCAATTCTCAGAACTCTCCAAATTGAACGAAAAAATGCGGACCTGCGGCGTTCCTGCAAATGAAGTTTCAAGAGCGAATCAGTATTTGCGGGCGATAATAATTGATTTTGAGAAGCTGAGAAATATCCGTCTGTACCGCACACCGATTGCGCTCAGGGCATACAGCCGAATATTTTTGAACATCTTTCCGATTATTTTCGGACCATTTTTTGCGAACCTCTCCGTCAAATACTATCCTGTAATCGGGTATATTCTGGCGGTTCTGTACAGCGTTGTCTTACTCAGCCTTGATCATATTCAGGAAGACCTGGAAAATCCTTTTGATGAAATTGGCGAGGACGATATCAAGCTTGATGTTCGAGAACAATACGAAACAATTATGAATGATGAATGATGAATTGTGAATGATGAACTATAAATCAGATTAGTCAGTAATTCATACATCCACAATTCATAAGTCACGATTTTTGGAGAATATTATGAAAAGCACTGTTTATTTTATGGATTTAAGGGCAACGCCCAAAGAGAATCTTTTTGGAAAAATCGGGAGACTTCTGGATACAGCCGGTCTTTCGGAAATTTTCAAAGAAAGAGACCTTGTTGCGGTGAAGCTTCATTTCGGGGAATTGGGGAATGCGGCGTTTGTCCGGCCTGTGTTTCTGCGGAAGATCGTGGAACGCATCAGGAAACATGGCGGCAGTCCGTTTCTCACGGATGCCAACACCCTTTATTCCGGCTCACGAAGCGATGCGCCCGGGCATCTGATCACAGCGATTCAGAACGGTTTCGCGTATTCTGTGGTGGATGCGCCGATTGTGATTGCCGACGGGTTAAGGGGCAAGTCAGAAACCGCTGTCACTGTCAATGGAAAACATTTTAAAAAGACATACATCGGATCTGAGATCGTCCAGGCAGATGCGCTGATATCAGTGGCCCATTTCAAAGGCCATGAACTTTCCGGTTTTGGCGGTGCCATAAAAAATCTGGGCATGGGAAGTGCATCGCGAAGAGGAAAAATGGCCCAGCATTCAGGCGTGTCTCCGAAAGTGAAACAGAAGAAGTGTGTGGGGTGCGGAGATTGTATTGATCACTGTTCCCAGAAAGCCCTTTCCATGGCAGAGGAAAAAGCGACCATTGATCAGAAAAAATGTATCGGTTGCGGGGAGTGTCTCCTGATTTGTCCAAACAGCGCTATTCAGATTCAGTGGGAAAAATCTGTACCTGTCTTCATGGAGAGGATGGTGGAATACACCGCAGGAGTGTTGAAAGGCAAGGAAGACAAACTGTTAAATGTGAACTTCATCACTGATATTTCTCCGGCATGTGACTGTTATTCCTCCAACGATGCTCCCATTGTGAGAGATATCGGTGTTGTGGCTTCCAAAGACCCGATTGCCATTGATCAGGCATCGGTGGACCTCGTGAATCAGGAACATGGGCTTCCGGGATCATGTCTTGAAACAAATGTGGAACCCGGGGGAGACAAATTCAAAGGTATCTATCCCAAAGTGGACTGGCCCCTCCAACTGGATTACGCCCAGGAGATGGGGGTTGGAACCCGGGAATATGAGCTTGTGAAAATTTAAGCTCAGTCTGAAGACTTCCAAAAAATAAAATACCGGAGCAGGGTGGGTGGAGCGAAGCGTAACCCACCTTGTGCAGTACAGACAGTTGGTGGGTTCCGCTTCGATTTCCCCGCGGCCAGATTCACCTTGTGCAGTACAGACAGTTGGTGGGTTCCGCTTCGCTGCACCCACCCTGCATTTTATTGAATCGGGTATATCAGCGAAACAACAAACTGCACCCACACAGCCATCAGAGAGGCCCCGATGATGTTCAGGAAGAATCCCAGAATCAGCATCATGCGAAAAGATGTTCCTTTCATTTCCCCGAAGGCCAGCGCATTGCAGGGTGTGGCAACAGGCGTCATAAAGGCGCAAGTGGAGGCAATGGAAACGGCAATCATCAGGGAAAGCGGAGAAATGTCACGAGCCGTTGACACAAAATAGGCAATGGGAAAAAACGCGGTTGAAACCACTGTGTTGCTTAATAATTCAGTAAGGAAAATCACGGTTATGATAATAAGAAAAATGATGGCAAACAGGGGGATATCCGGGGAAATAATGATCAGCAGAAAATCCGAGGCATGTTTGTCGAGCCGGAAAAATCGGACAATGGAAATAAGCGCAACAAAGAGGCACAAAAACAATATCCCGCGTTTGGGAAGACCGGTAAACACATCTTTCGGCCGCAAAAGCCGCGCACGATATGGCCCGGGAGAGCGGATAAATGCAAGATAAATAAAAATGGCAAAAAAACAGATGCACAGAGGCGGCTCAACCATTTCAAATCCGGGTATCAGTTCTTTTAAAACAGATTCTGCAATCCAGAAGGAAAGAAAAATGATGAACAGCAACGCGCCTGATGTCTGCTTCCAGGAGAGTGCGGAATGATTTTCCGCACCTTCCAGTCTGACACTGAGGCGTTTTGCTTCTTTTGGCACAGAGTATGTTGCCACCAAAAGCCATGCGACCCCGGAAAAGATCGCAACCAGCGGCACTGACCATAGGAACCAGTTGAAAAAGCTGATCTGCTCCCGTCCGGGTACGGTATATAAATCCAATGCCCCGATGAGCAGCAAGTTGGCGGGACTTCCGATAAGTGATCCCATCCCCCCGATGTTTGCGCCGTAAATGGCTGACAGGGTAAGGGCCGTGGACATGGAAACCCCTTGTGTCTGCGAGGCTATATCGCTTTCGATGGTTTTCAGGACTGGCAGCAGAATCAGCACGGTGATGGCGTTGGGAATGAAGAATGAGAGCAGCACACTTATCATTATAATATAGAGACATATCCGGTTGAGTCTGCCCCGGCTTTTTTGCAGGCTCCAGAATACAAATGCCTCTGTCAGTTTTGTGACCACGAAAAGGCGGTAAATCAGATATCCGTTTGCAAACATCAGGATCAGCGGAAGTCTTTTCCACAGGTATGTGTATATGGTGATGGTGTTTTCCATTTTTTGGGTGGCTCTTTTCAGGTTGCGGGTGCTTTGGGTTGTGGGAGTCAGAAGCCCTTTGTTTAAGCGTTACGAGGCGGAAGCCCTTGTAATGAGTGAGGGGTTCGTAACGAGGGGTTATTGTCAGGAATCTTTGAATATCGGGATGTTGTAATTCCCTCCAAAGGCCCGGAAGATGCTGTTGATCCCCTCATGGTCGGAGATGCGGATATCCTCCCGGTCCCCGGCATATTCCAGGGCCTCCCGCGTGAACCCGCCGGCCGAGACCATCCACATCTGTATCTCCGGAACAGGTCGTCCCGCGGCCTCCGTTTCCTGCCTCAGCGCCTCTGCCGAGCGTTCCATTTTTCTCACCTGCCTCACGCCTGTTTTTTTCACTGTGTATTTGCATTCGCAGATCCATATCCGTTCCCCTCTTCTCTCTTCCCTGGCGTAAACGTCAATCTGATATGAGCCGGTTCCGGGGCCTTTCGCATATTTTGTGTCAACGAACTGGAACAGGGGGACTCTGATCTCACCGGTTTTTCCTAAGAATTTCCCGTCCAGGGTCTCACGGTTGAACTTCATCATGGTCACCTGAACAATGAGTTCCAGGAAACGGCCCTTGAGATTGCTGACGAGGCCCTGCTGGCCCAGGTCAATCTCCTCGGCATCCTCCATGTCCTTCTCATACACGAATTTGATGAACCGCATCAGGCAGATATCGCTGAAGGTGTAGTATCTGGCCCTGGTGCGCCGGACCAGGTCGGCCAGACAGAGCCTCTCGATCTTCTCCTCCACCGTCTTCTTAGGAACACCCAGCTTTTCCGCAATCTCCCTGATCTCCACCGGCCGGTTGTTGTACCGGGTGAAATGATAGATGATTTTTTTGCCGAGGGCCTCGTCACTGTCCGCGTTGATGTGCCTCCGGTTATCCTGAAAATGGGTCTGCCAGAACCCGTAGATCTTTCCCTGCTCGATTTCGTAGCGGATGACCGTGTCAACAGCGTCTGTGCTGTCAAATTTTCTGTCCTCGCACTCTGACACACTGAGACAGTAAAGGTAATAAGGATGCCCCCCGACCTGGGTGCTGGCGTGGAGGGCATTTTCAGGTGTGATTCCGGTCCCGGGGGCATACAGTCCCAGCAGGGTCTGAAGCAGCGCGGCACCGTCGGGAACTGACAGGGGTTTCAGATATTTGAACCCGAA
>JAOZLU010000139.1:10557-13236 GCA_029934695.1 Desulfobacterales bacterium
GACTCGAACAGAACGATTTTTACAGGTTTTTTCAAAAAGAGGTTTTCCGGCGGGGTTTTGCCAGGCGGAGTTTGCAAGCTCGTCCGGGATGTTTCAAAGTTACGCCTGTCTGAACATTGTGGACGGGGTTGTAAACTCCGTCCGGTAAGAAAGTGGGAGGCAGAAGCCCTCTGTTTGATCGTTACGAGGGGAGCCCTCGTAACGAGTGTGGGGTTTTTAGGGAAATGTAGCGTCAAATTCCCTGAGAAGCCTGTCTGTGATCTGTTTATGAATTTCGGTGACTGCCTCATCTTCCAATGTTTCCCGGGGGGACCGATAGACGGTTCTGAAAGAAACGCTTTTGTTTCCCTGGGGAATGGGGTCGCCTTCATAAACGCCGAAAAGATATAAGTCCTCCAGCAGTTCTTCCCCGGCATTCCTGACGCTTTCCAAGAGTCTTCCTGATTCAACAGTTTTGTTTACTATAAGGGTCGTGTCCCTTGAAACCGCGGGATATTTGGGAATTGGTTTTGCCTGTTTCATTTCAGGGACGAGGGAAATGAGCCTGTTCAGATTCAGTTCAAAGATAAAGGCTCCCTGCTTGAGATCAAAAGCGTCAAGCACTTGGGGGGTGATTTCCCCGATCAGCCCCAGTTCCCCATTCTCAGCGTTTTTGGCAGAGGGAAAAATCTGAGCGGTATGTCCGGGCTTTGAATAATAACACGCGTCATCCGGCATTTCGGTGAATTTTATATTATTGACGTTCAGACCGGACAGCAGTTCCTCAGCAATGCCCTTGATGTCATAAAAATCGCATTTTGCCTCTTTGGAATGCCATGACGTATGTGTGCGCGCCCCGGTCCAGAGTCCGGCCAGCATTTCTGTTTCCCGGGGCTGGCGGTCCTGGCCGTTGCTGATGAACACTTTGCCGATTTCAAACAGTTTAAGGTCTTTTTCCTGCTGAAATATGTTGCGGCGCATGGTTTCAAGTAGCCCGGGAATCAGTGATGTCCGCATGACCGACTGATCTTCTGTCAGGGGGTTTAAAATATTCAGCATCTGTCTTCTCGGATCATCAGCGCCGATCTGAAGGCGGTCACAGGACTGTTTGTGGATAAAGCTGTAATTGATCACTTGGGTGAAACCTAAGCCGGTCATCAGTTGTCTGATGCTGTCCCGCAAGTTCAGCGTTTTTGAAGGCTTCCTGGCTTCGGGTGTCAGCTTATGAAACGTGACAGGGATATTCTGATACCCTGAAAGACGGGCTGCCTCTTCCATAAGGTCAACCGGCTGTGAGATATCCACCCTGTAGGACGGCGGGACAACCATCAGTTCGTCATTCGTTCTGGTTTTGTTTACCTGAAATTCAATGGATTCCAACATCTTCTGGATTTCATTGCGGTTCAGTTTTGTCCCCAGCAGGCGATTGGTATCTTTCACGCTCAGAGGGATTTTTTTCGGCTCTGAGGGCAGGGGATGCTCGTCAATCAGCCCGCCAAGCATAATGCCGCTGCCCATTTCTGCCATCAGTTGGGCTGCTCTGTTTATGGCTGTCACTGTGCCTTCGGGATCAACTCCGCGTTCAAAGCGTTGGGATGCGTCGGTGCTCAGGCCCAGTTTCTTTGCTGTTTTCCGGATGCTGTCCGGTTTAAAATATGCTCCTTCGATAAACACCTGCTTTGTGGTGTCTTCAATTTCCGTGTTGTGTCCGCCCATGACCCCGCCCACTGCGACCGGTTTTTTCCCGTCGCAGATCATCAGTGTTTCCGTAGATAGTTTGCGCTCTTTTCCATCCAGCGTTGTAAACGGTTCCCCTTCTTTTGCGGTTCGGACAACAATCCGGTGTTCTGCCATCTGTTCAAAATCAAATGCGTGAAGCGGCTGTCCAGTTTCCATCATCACAAAATTGGTGATATCCACGATATTGCTGATGGGTCTTAATCCTATGGACATGAGCCTGTCCTGAAGCCAGAACGGGGATGGGGCCACTGTGATTTTTTCAAGTAGCCTTGCTGCGTATCTCGGGCAGTGATCCGGGGCTTCGATTGTCACGGTAGAGAGTTTGGAAATGTCATGGCCGTCCCCCTCAGGAAGTTTTATTTCAGGGTATTTTATTTTTGTCTTCTGAATGGCTGCAACCTCCCGGGCAACACCCATGATGCTGAGGCAGTCGGGCCGGTTCGGGGTCAGGCCGATTTCAAAAACCGTATCTGAAATTCCAAGGGCCGTTGCAATTTTGTCCCCGACGCGCAACCCCGGGTCAAGGATCATGATGCCGCTTTCGTCGGTTCCCAGTTCCAGTTCTGCCTCACTGCAAAGCATTCCTTGGGATGTTTCTCCCCGAATGACGCTTCTTTCCAGAACCGACCCATCCGGGAATACAGTGCCGGTCAGGGCCAGCGGGGCAAGTGCGCCCTCTTTTGCATTGGGCGCGCCACACACCACTGAAACCATGCCCTCCCCCATATCCACCTCACAGAGTCTCAGTTTGTCAGCATTGGGATGAGGGGCAATCTTCGCAATACAGGCAACAACAACAGTGTCGAGATATGAATATCGGTCTGAAACGATCTCAACCTCAAGCCCGACCATGGTCAGGGCATCGGCCAGATCATTCGGTTCCATTTCAATGGGAACATAATCTTTGAGCCAACTTAAACTAACTTTCATATTTCACCAAATCCCAAATAAATTCCAAAT
>JAOZLU010000140.1:0-5562 GCA_029934695.1 Desulfobacterales bacterium
GATGCCCCAATTTAATGGAGGAATTTCCAATACTTTCTGAAATAAATCATGTCAGATCAAAAACAAATCTGCTTACCCATATTGTACCCAATTCAAGAAAATGCAGAGTGAAATGAACATCCATAATGAAAATCTCCATATCTTGTGAAACAAATCCTGTCAAGAAAAAAATTTGAAACTGTCAAAAATAAAATCTGACACCCCCAATTTAATGGGGAAATTTCTATACTTTCTGAAATTAAATCATGTCAGGAATATCAAAAACAAATCTCCATATCTTATGAAACAAATTCTGTCAAGAAAAAATTTGAAACTGTCAAAAATCTGACACCCCAATTTAATCAATGGGGTTCTGTACCTCCTGAAATGTCAGGAAGGTCAAAAAAATCTGATTTCCCACTTTTTTTTTGGCTTGTTTTTTTCAGACCGGTTTGTTATTTCAGACAAGCTTGTCTGATTTGAATAAAATCATTTTCCGGTCATCTTGACTGGTCTTATTTCATATTTTCAATCTGTTAAAGGAATTTTATGACAGAACAACAGGAACACCCTTTGAAAAGAATCGCTGATCATCGTTCCTTCCTGACCCCGAAAGGACGGATACTGGGAGATTACATTGTCGAAAACCCCAGGAAAGCGGTTTTTATGACAACCCGGGAACTGGGCGCAGCCAGCCAGGTCAGTGAATCCACCGTGGTCCGTTTTGTCAGCCAGATCGGGTATGACGGGTATGCCGGGTTTATTCAGGCCCTTAGAAATTTTGTGGATACGGACCTGACACTGATGGACCGGGTCGATCTTTCAGACATGCAGGGATCGGACAGATTCCATCAGATTATATATGAGGAAATTGACAATCTGAAGAAACTTCATGAATCTTTTGACAGAGATGCTGCTGACAGGGTGGTGAACTGTCTTCTGAACAGCCATACAGTTTATGTCATCGGGTCCCGCCTGTCCTACACACTGGCTTATTATATGGGATGGTCCCTGACCAAGATACGCTCGAACATCCACATTCTCAGGGGAAGCGACCGGACATCTGTTGACTGGCTGACCATTGCCCCTTCGGAAAGCCTGGTTGTGATGATCGCCATGTCACGGTATCCCAATGAGCTGATACGTCTGGGAAGACTGGCCCGGCGTCAGGGCCACACTCTCTGTGTCATCACCGACAGTTCAGCCTGTCCGCTGATCTCTTTTGCCAATGAGACGCTGATTGCACCTTCACAGTATCTGCCCATTATCGGAAGCCCCACCACGCTTTCCTGCCTGATAAACTGTCTGATTTTTGAAATGGCAGGGCAGAGGGGAGAGGCGATAAAAAAACATCAGGAACGCCTTGAGCAGTCTTACCGGGAAAACGATATCCTGTTTAATCCTGATGAGTTCGGTGGATATTAGAACACGATTTTTTTTAAAAATGCAGTTCGGTTTCACCCGGTATTTTTGTGCAGATTCTGAAGAAACTTGTCAGTCTTATGTTTTTCAAAAAAGGATCAGCGCACTCCTTTCGCGTTGCCCCTGCCGGACGGGGTTTGCAACCCCTCTCTGCCGGACTGGATTTGCAACCCCTCTCTGCCGGACGGGGTTTGCAACCCCTCTCTGCCGGACGGGGTTTGCAACCCCGTCCGAAACATTTGCTGCCGGGGATTGACAAAACATTGCGAGTTTTCCAGCATACGGCCTGCACACTCCGGTCACGGTCAATAAAAAAAGCCGATTTTATGAGTATGCGTGACTCTCATTTTTTATACCTAAATGGCACGTCCCGCGTCAAATCCCTGCTGGACAGCTTCCATTGCCCGGGCGATCTGCAGAGCATCTCCTGCTACCTGACAGGGTATCCCGGACTTTTCCAGATACGTCCCAAAGGGATTATAGGGCGTTGCCCCGGAAGCCAGCACAATGGTGTCTGCCAAAATCAGTTCGGCTTCCCCTCCGTCAACGGCCACCCGAATGCCCTCCGAGATGATCTCCAGAGCGGTTGTGGAGGTTTTGACTACTATCCCGGAGCGTCTCACGTCCTTCAGCATGCCCCAGCGTGTGGTGGGCCCGATGTCCCTGCCCAGCTTGTCGATCATTTCCACCAGGGTGACTTTTTTGGTGCCTGTGATGGCCAGTTGGTATAGTTCCTCAAAATCCTCCGCCCGGTTGACCATGAGAAACTTCAGCATATCACCGGTAAGAGTTCCCTTTTCCGCCAGAAAGAGTGCTGTTTCCACACCCACGGCACCGCCTCCCACGACTACGACCCGCTCTCCGGTGATCACCTTGCCCGCCAATACGTCCCAGGCCTGGACCACATGGGGCATGTCCGCCCCGGCAATGGGCGGCACAGCCGGAACTGCTCCGGTTGCCACCACTACTGCATCCGGTGTTTCCGCCTCAATAAGTTCGGGTGTCACTTCAGTATTCAAATGCACTTTCACCGGACTTTTTTCCACCTGCCGGGCCAGCACATCGGCAAAAACCACGAACTCTTCCCGTCCCGGAGGTGCCCCGGCCAGATGAAGCTGGCCGCCCAGGCGGTCACTGCTTTCATACAGGCTCACCAAGTGTCCCTGCTCTGCGGCTGAAAGGGCAGCGTTGATGCCGGCGGCACCGCCTCCCACAATCATCACCTGTTTCTTTTTGGGTGCTATTTTTACTGCCGTGGCCCTTTCACGCCCGACTCTGGGATTGCACAGGCAGGTCACCTCACGCATCTGGGAGATGGCGTCAAAGCAGCCTTGGGCGCATCCGATGCAGGTGACAATCCGGTCTTCCTCCCCCATACGGGCTTTTTCAGGCAGGTAAGGATCGGAGATCAGGCTTCTTCCCATGCCCACGATGTCGCATATATGATCGGTCAGAAGCCGGCGGCCAGTTTCAGGGTCAGGAATGCGGTGGCTGGCTACTACAGGCACGTTCACGGTTTCCCTGATACCCCGGGATAAATAACCCCACACACCCCGTGGGACATTGGCCGTGATCTGGGGAACGTAGGCCTGATGCCACCCCACGTTCACATTGACGCAGTCCATCCCGCCCTCTTCAACAAGTTTTTTGGCGAAAACTTTGGAATCATCGCGGGTCAGGCCCCCTTTCATGAACTCGTGGCCGTTGATCCGCACGATGACCGGATAGTCCGGCCCCACCGCATCACGCACGGACCGGGCCACCTCAATGCCGAAACGCATCCGGTTTTCCAAAGGTCCGCCGTAGTCGTCCGTCCGTTTGTTGGAGATCGGAGATAAGAACTGGCTGATCAGATACCCTGTGGCGGCCAGAATTTCCACGGCATCAAATCCAGCCTGTTTCATCCGGTCCGCGGTTTCGCCAAAGTCGGCAACAGTCTGTCGGATGCCCTCCGGGGTCAAAGGTTCCGGGATGATCCTCGGCATGCCGGGCACATCAGAAGCCGACACAGGTTTTATCCCGTCAGGCAGAAAAGCATTGGAACCAGCATGATTGATTTGCATTACTGCAACGCAATCGTGCTGTTTTATAGCACCGGCGAATGCGGACAGACCGGAAAGAAACCGGTCGTCGTGGCCTCCGTATGCCGCCCCCTGAGCCAAGGTGTTCACCGTGGCAAACCCTCCGGCTATCATGGCCGCGCCGCCTTTGGCCCGTTCCTCGTAAAAATCAATTGCCTTCTGACCGATCTCGTGATTTTTGCACAGACCCAGCCACATGGGCAACATGTAAATACGGTTTTTCAAGGTGAGTTTATTGACAGTCACCTGTGTAAACAAAATATCTTCCATAATAATCCTTTATCTTTGGTTTTTGTACCCTCGGTCAAGTTTTCGCTCTAACGCTTTCAGGGAAGGCCATAAACATGCCCGTGAACGCGCCGTGAACTCCCATGTTCCATTCACGGCACAGTATTTCCGTTCACAGGCACTCCCTGAATCCGTTATGATCAGAAAGAATCATCTGCATTGTATAAGAATTATCGGCAGAGTCAATAAGATTTGAAGCCTTGTTTGGAAAACCCGGCATGGGAGGTTCGGGAAAAGCCGGATTTCTTTTTAATTCTGCAAATCAGAGTTCGGACGAAGGTAAATTTTTTCTTTAAGAGTGTTAAATTATTCAAAATGCAGTCATGTATTTCCGGATCGCTTGAAAAAAGCGAAATTGTCCTTCCTTTAATAATAAAAACTGATTATAATAAATTCAGGGGAGGCTCCCGGATCTGCCCTCAGACAGATCCGGGAACGTGCAGGTTTAAGCTTTGTGCCCCTTTGTGCCCTTTGTGGTTAAAAAGGTGCGACGCAGGGCTGATTTCAGGCCTCCCCTGAAAGCGTTATAATCAGAATAAAAAGTTGATCACACTGATTTTTATGATAAGATCATTTGCATCTGCAATATTACTGATTCTGACGGATTTTGTGGTTCCGTATCATTTCAAGATGGCTGACAAAACAGCAGAGATTCGATGAGACTCTGCGAGTCCTCTGCGTTGAAAAAACAGATTCTGACCACAAAATTCTTTAAGATCAGCAATATTCAGCATTTTATATAACCCTTTGGGCAGGAAAAAGGATCAGGAAAAATGCCAAAAGAGATAACTCATTGGACTCTGGCTGAAAAAGCCTATCAGAATATTGACGCCGATTCCGCGTTAAAAAAAATCATCCGCGAATATAAAAATCTTTACCTGGCGGGCGCAGTGATTGCGGATACGCCCTTTTACCAGTTATACGGCAGGGATGGGAAAATCATGAACCGTTTGGGAAGGGGGATACATGACAACCCGGACAGTTATGAACCCGTTGCAAGGGTGATCAATGCTTATGCCCCATGTCTTCCTGATGATGTTCTGTCACTGATGCTGGGGTTTCTCTCGCATATTCATGCGGACAGCACATTCCATCCTCTTGTGTATTATTTCAGCGGCTCCAGCAGGCGGGGGGATAAGAAAAGCAGGAACAGTGCAAGTGTCTTTCATCATACATTGGAAGCATATCTGGATATTTATTATACTCAGGAGTTCCGGTTGGAAAACAGGGGATTATTTTCCCAGGTGTCAAAAAACTTGGAAATGGAGGAGGAACGGTTTCTGAATGTTTTGTTGGTCCTTTACTCTCAGGAGCGGAGCATCAGTATTTCACATATTAAAAAGGCACTCAGGGCACATGCGAATATACAGAGACTCTTTGACAACAATGCGGTCAAAGTCATTCTGGAAGTGTTGAACCGTATTCCCGGAACAGATATGGATGTTTACCGCTCCTCTTTTTATCCGCTTCGCAAGCCTGAACCCGGTTCAATCTTTCTTCATCCTTTTTCATACAGGCATCCTGTCACCGGTGAGAAACTTCAGCGATCTGTAAAAGAACTGGAGACAAAAGCAGTCAGGGAAACTTTGAAGATATTCAGATTTGTCGAATCCCGCATCAGCGATAATTCGCTTGCACAGACGTTTTCCGAACTGAGAGGGCCGAACCTCCATACTGGCATGACAGATGCAGGTGAGTCGGATATGCACTGTTTCAGCACAGGGAAAGATATGATGAAACTGATTTGTCAGTGAAAAGTCTGTCTATATGCCATGCCTGCTCCTGCCGGATT
>JAOZLU010000140.1:5662-13224 GCA_029934695.1 Desulfobacterales bacterium
GCCAAATCCGGCTGGCCGGGGGTTCGGATTTGTCAATCCGAACCGAGCGTCAGGGGAGCCGGCCAGTTCTTATGCCATGCTCCTGCCGGATTGCCAAATCCGGCTGGCCGGGGGTTCGGATTTGTCAATCCGAACCGAGCGTCAGGGATGAATTCACGAGTTGATGTTCTGTTGCTCCTGATCCTTGGGATAGGACCCCAAAAGTTTCATGTACAGGCAGAGTTCTTTCATGCTGCTCACTGTTCCTTCGATCTCGGGATCTTCTATGTGCCCTTCGAGGTCCATAAGAAAAAAATAGCTCCAGTTTTCATGTTTGGTGGGGCGGGATTCCAGTTTGACCATGTTTACCCCGAAATCCGCAATAGGCTTCAGAACCTTGTACAGAGCACCTGGGAGGTGCGATGTGACAAACATGAGGGATGTTTTGTCGTTCCCGGTCTTATGGCCCGCGTCCGGCCCGATGATCAGGAATCGGGTCGTATTTCTGGCAACATCCTCAATTCTGGACGCCACAACCTCCAATTTGTACATATTTGCCGCTTCCCTGCTGGCAATGGCCGCGGATTCAGGTTCTTCCGAAACCTTGAGTGCGGCATAGCCCGTACTGCTGCATTCTCTGAGTTCTGCTTCCGGCAGATATTTCTGCAACCATCGCTGACACTGGGCAAATGCATGGGAATGGGAATATATCTCCCGGATATCCTTCAAAGTTCCTTTTTGGGATAAAAGATCATGGGATATGATCTGATATTTTTCACCGCAGATTTTCAGATTCGATTCAAAAAGCAGATCCAGTGTATTATTGATTGAGCCTTCAATGGAATTTTCAACCGGCACAACCCCGTAATGGCATGATCCTTTTTCCACTTCATTGAACACATCCCGAATATTCTGTTGCGGAACAAACGAAACAGTGCGCCCGAAATGGCTCATGGCTGCAATATGCGTGAACGTCGCTTCCGGGCCTAAATAGCTGACTCGGTGCGCCTTCTGAATCTCACGGGCTGCGGCAATGATTTGTTTGAATATCTGGTGAAGCGCATTTTTGGTTAAAGGTCCTTTGTTCAATGCGGTGAGCCGTTTTAACACAGCAATCTCACGGGCATTGTCCAAAATCCGGGTGCCCTTTTTCGCCTTGGCCTTTCCGATGTCCAATGCCAGTCCGAGCCTTTGGTTGATAAGGCTTAAAAGTTCTTCGTCAATCTCATCAATGGCATTTCGACGGGAAGCAATAAGGGAATCTTTGTTGTCTTCAATTTTCATGATAGCTAAAAATGTGAATTTGATGTTTGATGTTCGATATTTGATGTTTATGCCGGACGGGGTTGCAGACCCCGTCCGGCAAAGAGACCTTCAACTTTTTACTTTCAACTTTTATTTCTCCGTTATTGTCTCATCTATCTTATGCCCGAAGTGCCTGCCGCCTTCTTCACACGCCACAAGGACTTTGTCCCCGGGTTTGAGACTGACAACCGATACCGGCTTGCCTTCCGGATTGGTCAGCCGGATCGTTTCCGCATTTTGAAGAATGGTGGTGATCTCTTTGTCTCCGTAAGCCGCCTTCACAAGCATTAACGGCCGTTTTTCCATCTTGAGCCGTCCAACCGTGCCGACGGTTGTATTTCCCTTAAAATCAACGATATGTACCGGGTCCCCGGCTGAAAGTTCCGAAAGATATCGGGTCTTTCCCCCGGGAACCCTTGTGTATGCGTGAACCGGGCCCGCGTTCACTCTGAAGGGTCTGGGCGCAACATACGGATTGGATACGCTTTCCGAATGCACCAGAAACAGGGCGTTGCTGCTGTTCCCCACCAGCATTCCCTCTCCCTCATTCATTGAGGTGCAGGTGTCAACACATATTCTGTCTCCCATTCCCACAGGGCGAATTTCCGTAATCTCAGCCTTTTCAAGCTCGGTGATATTCTCTTTTGAACGAAGTAGCGAAAGGGCCTTTTTCAGTTCCAGAACATCTCCCGGCTGAAACAGGATATGGCTGACGCCCTTTTCCAGAATTCCGAACGCTGTCTGTGCATCTTCAAAATTCTGAACTTGGGCGATGACATCCGCGCCCTTTGCGATAAGATTTTCCAAAGGAATGATGGTCCAGTCGCTGCACTCAAGAACAACCCGTTTGCTCTGACTCAGCTTGACAATCTCCTCCTCATCTTCCCCGCCTGTTATGGTAAAAAAGACCACATCCTCGCCGGGTTTCAAATCACCGTCCTTGGCAATGGTCTCTATCCTTCCGAGTTCTTTAACTTTTTCAGAATATCCCGGCGGAAGCATGATGCCGTCCGCGCCGCCTTCAAGAGCAGTCGTCACCATTCCTTTATTATAAGGATCCACCTTAACCCATATTTTTCGCATCATTCCCTCCGATTTTATGAGTGTGTCCCAACCCATCATATCGTTCAAGTCTCAAGTTTGCGTTTCAAGTTTCCAAAATTCCCAGCGCGTCATCCACACTGCCCTCATCGTGGACAATGCTTGAAATTGCCTGCACCATGCGCTTGGGATCCCTGTGTTGGAACACATTGCGGCCAATGGAAACCCCCGCGCCACCCGCTTCAATGGAGCCTTTGACCATTTCCAGTATATCCCTGTCCGAATCCATTTTGGGACCGCCGGCAATGACCACCGGGACGGAGCATCCCTCTGTCACCTGCCTGAAGGATTCTGCAGAGCCGGTATAGGAGACCTTGACAATATCCGCGCCCATCTCACATCCGACACGGGCAACATGCTTGACCACATTGACATCATATTCATCCCTGATCTTCTCACCTCTCGGGTACATCATGGCGAGCAGCGGCATTCCCCACGTCCGGGCCTCATAAGCGACTCTGCCGAAATCATGCAGCATCTCTTTTTCCTGGCCGTTCCCCAGATTGACATGGATGGATACCGAATCAGCCCCGAGTTTGAGTGCTTCTTCAACAGAACAGACAAGGGTTTTTGCATTGGGATAGATGGAAAGACTTGTTGAGCCGGAAAGATGGATGATAAGGCCGATGTCAGCTCCACCCTTGCGATGCCCTTCCTCCACAAGCCCTTTGTGTTCCACGATTGCGTTTGCACCACCTTCTGCAATATTCTGTATTGTGGTTTTCATATCTGTCAGGCCGTCAATGGGGCCTACGGAAATCCCATGATCCATAGGGACAATAACCGTCCTGCCGGTATTCCGATTGATGATACGCTCCATCCGAATTCGTTTGCCTAAGATCGTCATAATACACTCCCTGTTTTTTTTAAAGCAAAAAAGCAAAAAAGGCCGTGAGAAGTTTTTTCTTCTCCACAGCCTTTTTATTTTTTTCACATAAAAAAAGCCGCGGGCTTTTTGATCTGCCCACGGCTTTTAACGCTTTGTTGTGTTGATAAGTTTCAGCGCACCACAGACAGACCCCTGCTAAAGTAGTAGCAAAAATACCAAAAGTTGTCTGGAAAAATTTGTGTCACTGAACGAATCCTTATTATTATTATCTTTGTAAAATTAATTGTGAAAGTTTCTATATGATCGGATTTTGAATGTCAAGCATTTTTTTTGAAACAGTCAGATTTTCAGACCGCATCGGACATTCACAAACCGGAAAAGCGCCCTGAAACCGCATCATTTCCATTTATTCGCAATTTCATCAAACTTGCCGTTTTGGATGATTGCCTGCTTTCCAATATCAAAATCATTAAGAATTTTAGGGATGCGCTGGTTGGTTTTAAGCCCGACCAGATATTCAGCTGTGCTGTCGAAAGGAGGCAGCTTTTTATATGCTTTTGTCCTCCCTGTCTGTTTGAGGATGTAATCAAAAGTGACTTCATAGCCGGCAAATCCGTCCAAAGCTTTTTTGGCCAGCATTTCAAACCCTCGTATGATTTCACTGATCTCATATTTTTCGATCATATTGTTGGAATCCACTTTTCCCCCATAATTCCACCCTCTCATGGAGCCTATCCGTAAGCCGTTAAGCGATTCCAGTCCTGTCCATTTCAAAGGAGAATCTGCACGGACGTAAATAAGGAAACGGGCCTGGTTCACTGGCTCCTGGGAATAATGAAAAATCTTCTCCCGCTTTCTGTTTCTGCCCATTGGAAAAAGAATATCGTCTTTTCCCTTTTTTGTATTATACAGTGCTCTCATCCATGAATAGACATTCAACTGTATTGTATAGCCCATTTCATGAAAGCTCTCCCTGAGAATATCCCAACTGTATCCCTGAAGCTCTGCCGAATCCGAGCCAAGTGGAACAAATTCTCCTTTTCCTTCATTATCTCCTTTGCGAAAGCAATAAGGCGGGTAATCATCCAATGTGGCAACAGTAACTATTTTTTCATCGCCGAAAGCAAAAGAACTGATGCACAGAAAGATCAGTGCAAAAAATAATCCTTTAATATACATGATATATATCTCCTTTTCACCAAAATTAAGTTAAATTGGAAAAGAAACCCAGGCAGGGAGGAATCGGTCCTTCCGCAAAAAAACCCACCTTCCACTGATAATAATTTAACTGATTATAACGCTTTTAGGGGAGGCCTGAAATCAGCCCTGCATTCGCACCTTTTTAACCACAGAGGACACAAAGGGGGCACAAAGCTTATCTGCACGTTCCCGGATCTGTCTGAGGTGCGGGAGCCCCCTGAATTCTGCGGTTCTTTGTGGTTTTTACGGTCACGTCAATGATTCAGGTCCGAGGCTCCCCTTAATCCATTATGAACAGTAATTTAAATCATTGACTAAGAAAAATCAAGATATCAGACAAAAAACCGCTCTGTTTTCATCTCAAGATTATTGAACTCATTAAAATCATAAGGTAAAAATATTTTTTTATCCTGTGGCATGGGCTTTTCCTTGACTCAGATCATTGTTTCAGATATGTTCCTGCAATCATCAAAACAGGAGAAAATCATGCCAAATAGCAATCCGAATCCACCAACGGCATGTTTGTAGCATAAGATATCCTCCTTTCTGAGTCCGTAGGGACGGCATGTTTGTAGCATAAGATATCCCTCCTTTCTGAGTCCCGTAGGGACGGCATATCCGGCTTTGTAAATATGTCGTACAATGCTACAAATATGCCGTCCCTACGGGACTTTTCAAACACCTTCTAAAGCGCACTATGGCCTCAGCTGGCTTCGGCCTCGGAATTGATTCCGAGGCTTTGGCTCAGATTGACAAATCCGAAATATTACCATAAAATTTAACCATGAAATCAACTGACAACTGATAACCGGTAACTGACAACAAAGGAAAAAGCCATGAAAAGAAAAGTCCCGTATGGAATCGCCAATTATGCGAGATTGGTGCAAAAGCCCATCACCATTGACGAACTGGCCTCGGGTTTCAATATTGCCAGCTTTCTGACCCTGCACCCGACCTTTGAGAACATGCTCGGGTTCACCCAGACAGAGGTGGACGAACTGTTGGATGAGATTTACCGGGATTACGGGATTGATCCCGTGACCCGGAGGGAGGTGAACGACGTGATCCGGAACCAGTACAACGGGTATCATTTTGTGAACACCGAGGGAGAGGCCCTCTATAATTCCACCATTCTGATGTTCTTTCTGAGGGACTTCTGCGAGTTCGGAGCCATTCCGGAATATCTGACCGACCTGAATCTGCGGACCGATCTCTCCTGGGTGAGGCGGATCACCGGTGCGAATCCCGGAAACACCGAGGAGTTTGTGAACCGACTGACCACACGGAACCGGATTGCTTATGACAGGACGCTTCTCACCACAAAATTCAACATGTCACAGTTTTTTGAGAAAAGCTTTTATCCGATCTCTTTTTTTCACCTCGGCATGCTGACCAGGCAGGATCATTTCCAGCTCCGCCTCCCGAACCTGAACATGCGGAAGATATTTACGGAATACTTCAACGAGCTCCATCACATTGATGTCTCCACGAAATACGCTGAACTGATGCAGGGATTTGTGAACCGTCCGGATCTGTTACGGCTCTTTTCCGGATATTGGGAGCTTTACGTCTCCCAGCTGCCGGAGGCGATCTTTCAGCAGGTGAACGAGGATTTTTACCGCACCACCTTTTACGAGCTGTGCAGCCGGTACCTGTCGAAATGGTTCACCTGGAACGTGGAACGCTCCTACCCGCAGGGCCGGACTGATCTGGAGTTTGTCGGCAAATATCACGAGCAGTTTGCCGGGCTGCGCTGGGTGATTGAGTTCAAATATTACTCCGACACAAAATTCAGAAAGCTGAAGACGGACATTGAGGCGTTTCAGTTGCAGGCGGAGGATACGGAGCAGATTGCGGGATATGCGGAAGGTCTGCGAAAGGAGTATCCCGAGGCACAGATTTCACAGTTTGTCATTTACTGCATCGGGAATCAGGGGTTTCGGGTGTTTCGGGCTGATGAAGCTTAACAACTCACGAATAAAGAAATGAACCATAGGAGCGCAAAATTATGTCACAAACCAACCCTTCAAATCTGCCGGCCAATCCTTTTATTGTTGGTCCGAAGATCGGAGATCCCCGTCTTTTTGTGGGCCGCAAAGATGAATTGCAGGCCATCATCAACTGCATGGATGGCGCACAGCCCACGAGCATCAATATTGTGGGAGAGCGGCGCATTGGCAAGACCTCTCTGCTGTATCATCTGGAGCAGACATGGACCAATCGTGTCCGTGATGCAAGCCGTTTTGTTCTCATCCGTCTTTCCATGCAGAAAAGCGGGATGTGCAAAAAAAGAGGGTTTTTCAACACTGTCGCTCAGGAGCTTTTAAGACAGCCTCTTGTCAGCGGCCGTTCTGATCTGGTAAACGCTTTGCAGAAAAACCCCATGAAAGGCCCGGAATTTGCTGATGCAATGGCGGTTTTTGATCAGAAAGGGCTTCTGCCAGTGTTGTGTCTGGATGAATTTCACAAACTCTTTGACTATCCCAAAGAATTCGATGATGATTTTTATGATGGATTACGCTCTGTTATGGATGAAAGCCATATTGTGATGATTGCGGCAACTCCTGTTCCCATAATGAAATATAAGCGCAAGCATCGCCTCACCTCAACCTTTTTCAATCAGGCGCGTACCATATCCCTGAAGCGGCTGAAACCGGATGAAGTGAAAGACTTGCTTTCTCTGCCTGCCAGCGGTGTACCTTCGGCTTTAAATCCGAGAGAACGACAACTGGCTCATGAATGGAGCACCACCACGCATCCTTATATCCTGCAAATGGCTGCCGATGCCCTTTGCCAAGCCCGTCTGACCGGTAAAAATGAGGCTTGGGCAAGAAAAAAATTTAACGGGGAAGTACGAAAATATGACCGATGGGGATGGAAAAGGTCTAGTTTGCTTCGCTGTCTGCATAGCGTGTTCTGGAAATTCCCTGCCCGAATCGGTTTGCTTGTGAGAAGAACAGGAACCGAAATAGACAACGTGACCAATTGGATTATGGGATTGTTTCTGATCATCTTCCTTGTGCTGATCTTTTTGGGAGCGATCAAGCCCAATGAATTATTGGAAATTGTGAGAAGAATTGTCGGATTTCTTCGGATAAGCCGAGGGATAAATCCCCCGGCTGAAAGCTTAAGTACGCTAAAGCGCACT
>JAOZLU010000716.1 GCA_029934695.1 Desulfobacterales bacterium
AACATCAAACATCAAACATCAAACATCATTGAAGCCACAAAGAAAATGTCAGTGCCGACAATATGGTGCTGACTGAGATGGCGGCAACTGCAAAATCCGCGTCCCCATCCATCTCTTTTGCCATTACAAAGGTAATGGTGGCAGTGGGGGATGTAAGCAGAATAAGCCCGGGCAGATAATCCTGAGGCGCGGGGACGAATAACTGATATAAGGCAAATCCGACCCCCGGAAGTATCATCAGTTTCAGGAGGCTCACAAAAAGGATGGAACACATCCGGAGCCGCACCAGTTCAAAGGACAGGGAGGCTCCGATGATCAATAATGCCATGGGAAGGGCCAGACTGCTCAGAATATCAAGACTGCGGCCAATGACAAGAGGTGTCTTTGCTTCTGTCAGGGAAAAAAGGATACCCGCAATCGCGGATATGATGACAGGATTGCCCAGTATTTTCAGAAACAACCGGTGTCTGCTGACCCGGGGGCCATCTGCATATAACTGCAGAACAAAGACTGCAAGGAGATTTTGGAGGATCATGACAAACCCTGCAATGATGCTGGCCCTGACAAGCCCTTCGTTTCCAAGATAATAATATGCCACAGCCAGCCCGATATATCCGAGGTTTCCGTGAAAGGAACTCTGCACAAACGTGGCAAGCCTTCTGCGTTCGACACGGGCGATCAGACCGGCACCCCAGGCGGTGGCAAAAATAATCATAACAGCACTCAATGTAATGGCAATGACTTCAAAATTGAACTGGATTGTCAGAGAACCTTTTGAAATTGAACGGAAAACCATGGCAGGAATCGCCAAATAATATACCAGACGATTTGCAGGGCCTAAAAACTCGGATGGCATAAACCCCTTGCTTCGGGCAAACCATCCGAGAACAACGATTGTAAATATTGGAATGATGGTGGTTATTACATTGGTCATATCAGTTCTCAGACAAAAATTGTGAAGCTTCTGAATCAAAAAATATGTCAGAATACTTACATTTTCTTGCCATGCAGTCAATGTTTTTGTATATTGTTTTTTATTGGGATGTAAAGCAATTTTGCAAATTGCATTCAGGAGATGTAAAGCAATTTTGCAAATTGCTTTCGGGGATGTAAAGCAATTTTGCAAATTGCTTTTAGGACGGACGGGTTGCAAACCCGTCCGGCAATGAAAAAAGAGGAACACAATGACTGAATCGGAAAAACAGAAAAATACGCTCTCCTACAGCAAATTTTCTCTTGACATGGTACGCAGGCGATTCGGCATTAAGATTTCCATGTCCCCGGTTTTCAGCGATATCAGGGAAACGCCCCCCACAGATATCTTAAAAGCGATCCTTGAGAGAATATCGCCTCTGGCACTTGTCAGCAAGAAGGCTCGTTCCGAATTTATCGTGGCTCCGGTGCTGATGGCCTTGCATGATATCCTGAAGCAGAAGATCAGTATTTACTCAGGGGTGCGTTTCGACATCTCACCGGAAGAGGGGCTCCAGGGAATATGCGATTTTATCATCAGCAAATCTCCCCCGATCCCGACAGTTCAGCCCCCGGCAATCATGATGGTGGAAGCCAAGAAAAATGATACTGAGGGAGGATTGGGCCAATGCGCGAGCGAAATGGTTGCCGCACGGCGCTTCAATCAGGAAGAAGGCATTGAAGAGCACCCTGTCTGCGGATGTGTGACCACAGGGGAATTATGGCAGTTTCTCTGTCTCGACGGAGACCGTCTTTCAATTGACCCGGACAAGAAATACATTAAAGAACTTCCAAAAATATTGGGCAGTTTTGTTCAGATGATAAATATGACATAAAAGGATTAAGGGTTAAAAAAACGGATTTAAGGGAGGGCTTCCCGGGCTGTCATTCCGGAAATATGACAGCGCCGCAGATTACTATCTGCACGGATTGGAGATAAGCAGGGATTTGTTGACCGCTTTCACGAAATCCTTTCTTACCCATAATCCATGTAGATGGAGACAGGCGAAGGCGGAACTCTGAGCCGCAGATTACTATCTGCACGGATTGGAGATAAGCAGGGATTTGTTGACCGATTTCACGAAATCCTTTCTTATCCATAATCCATATCCATGTAGATGCAGACAGGCGGAGGCGAAACTCTGAACCGCAGACAAAGAAAGGAGTCAGGATATGCAACAACAAAAATTGTCACTCTCTTACAGCGATGTTGAAAGAGGGATTCTTGGATTAAGTATCGAAGATCAGTTGAAGCTGGCAGAAATCATCTTTTCCAATCTGAAAACGGTGTTGGGCCGCCCGTCTGAAGCAGAAAAAGAAGCTCAGAATGATGATCTGAGCCAGTTCTGCGGGAAATGGCAGGATGACAGGGATGCCGAGGAAATTGTCTCACAGATTTACGCAGACCGTTCAAAAAATGTCCGTTCCGAAAAGGTTGTGTTATGAAAAAAAAGTTTCTCATTGATACAGACATCATTATTTATTGGCTTGCAAACAAATATCCCTCAATAGACCTGAGAATGAAACAGGCTGGCAGAAAATCCGTATTCATATCTTCGATAACCGTGGCAGAGCTTTATTTCGGAGCTTACAACTCTGTCAGAAAGGAAGAAAATCTCGGTGTGGCTGAGGGACTGCTTGCCAAAATAGATATTGTTCCTTTTGATGAAAAAGCCGGAAAATATTTCGGAGAAATGAAGGCATCTCTCAAAAGAAAAGGCCGGATAATCTCTGACTCGGATATTTTTATTGCTGCAACGGCATTTTCAAATAACCTCATACTGGTTACGAATAATGAGGAGCATTTCGGAAGGATTAAAAATCTGACAATTGAAAATTGGGCATCCTGATTCGTCATGACTCCATATGAAATGGGGTCACAGATTACTTTTAATCATCAAAATCTGTGCCAAAGAAGAAAAGTCAGGTCTGACTGATGAAACAATCAATAAAAACACTGACAATAGAAGGATTCAGATCCGTCCGAAAACTCGAAGATTTCCGGCTCCGGGATGTGAATATCCTGATCGGTGCCAACGGTTCCGGCAAAAGCAATTTTATCAGCTTCTTCCGGCTGATCCGTGAAATGGCCGAAGAACGGCTTCAGTTTGCCGTCAACAAACACGGTGGAGCAGATCCGCATCTTTTCCTCGGTCCGAAACATACGGATTCAGTTGTCGGAAAGCTTTTTTGGGGACAACAGGGATATAAATTCCGTCTTGAACCCACAACGGATAATCGTCTGATATTCAGCTGTGATCCCTGCAAACCGCGGATGAACGCTGATGCTCCCGCACTCTGACCCGGCTGCACAGGCCGTGAGCGTCTGTCTGCGTTCATCTGCGTTCATCTGCGGAT
>JAOZLU010001195.1 GCA_029934695.1 Desulfobacterales bacterium
GTTTGATGTTTGATGTTTGATGTTTGATGTTTGATGTTTGATGTTTGATGTTTATATCCTTAAAAGGCTTGCCGACTAGCAGAGAACTCGCCCGGTTGAGCCTCTGATCCGCAGATTAGTGCGGATTTTCAGGGATTTTACCGATACGGTTGCGGAAAAATCGGATATGAATTATTGTTCTGATACCCGACTTTCAAGTTTTTTGGGCAAAGGAAAGAAGTAGCGGAAGGTGGGTTCCGCTTCGCTACACCCACCCTACATTTTTTTTGAATCGGGTATATTATTCATTTCGAGTACCCTTGTAATAAGAACTTGACACAAAAGGAGCGGCCCATGACATCGGCCTCGCCGATGACATACGCACATAAAAAAATCCCGGGTTGTAGGGTGGGTGGAGGATTTCGATTTTTTACGCAGTAAAAAACGAAACCCGCAACCCACCTTGATAAACACACAAACGAAATCATTACATATAATTGGATTTACAGAGGAGGAATTAGCATGAAACAGTTCGTAAACAAAATTCGGTTCACAGTTCTGTCGGCTATGGTCGTATTGCTTATGATGCCTGCAATGGCTTCGACTTCGGCGGAGACACTGAGGATATTGGAATGGGACGCTTACCTGCCCGATGACCATCAGCAGAAGTTCATTAAGCTGATAAAGGAAAAATATGGCGTTGATCTGAAACTGAATATCAGTTACGCCACTTCAACCGATGATATTTTTCCTGTTCTGCGAGATAGGAAAGCTGATGTCGCCGTGTCCGTTCACAGCGTACCCAAAAATGAGCGTTATCATCTGATCAGGCAAAACTGGTTCTGCCGCTGAATCTGGACAACATTCCCAATTATAAATGTGTTATTCCGCCTCTGCAGAAACCTGACTATTGTACTGAAGCAGGGAAAGTCTATGGCGTTCCGGTGACCAGAGGCCCTTACGGTCTGGCCTACAACACGGCACTTATGACGAAGGTGCCTGACACTTGGAATATTCTGTGGGATC